>WTAT01000006.1 GCA_013139415.1 Desulforhopalus sp. | reverse complement strand
GTAGGAAAAGATAATCAGAAATCCCTTATGGAGTGCGCAATGGGAAAAACAGATGATAAAAAATCCGGCGCTGTTATGGTTGTCGGTGGAGGTGTAGCCGGTGTTCAGGCAGCCCTTGATCTGACAGAGCTTGGCTATTACGTATACCTGGTTGAAAAGGGAGCCGCAGTTGGTGGAGCAATGGCCCAGCTGGATAAGACCTTTCCCACCAACGACTGTTCGCTTTGAATTCTCGCGCCTAAATTGGTAGAGGCCGGTCGGTCTCCAAATATCGAAATTCTGACGAACGCTGAACTCCTTTCCCTTGACGGAAAACCAGGAGCTTTTAAGGCTAAATTAAAAATTAATCCTCGTTATATTGATGCGGATAAATGTACGGCTTGCGGCCTATGCACCCAGTACTGTCCACGTCATCTTGTTGATAAATATAACGAAGGCCTGTCCATCACACGGCCAATTCATATTGATTTTCCCCAGGCAGTTCCAGCCACATATTTTATTGATCCCAGCGCCTGTCTTCACCTGAAACATGACACCTGTAAAATCTGTGTTCCTGTCTGCCGCAGTCACGCAATTAACTTCTCCCAGAAACCTGTTGATAGAGAATTAACTATTGGTGCGGTTATAATGTCACCAGGTTTTGGCAGGATACCTGACGAGGCTCTGGAAAAATACAGCTATGGAAAACATCCTGACGTTGTTACCAGTATTGAGTTTGAGCGCCTTCTTAATCCTTCCGGACCTTTTGAAGGACATGTTCGATGTCTTTCTGACAAGCGGGATCCTAAAAAAATTGCCTTTATCCAATGTGTTGGATCCCGTGATATAGGGTGCGACAATGGCTACTGCTCTTCTGTGTGCTGTATGTATGCTATCAAAGAAGCAATGGTTGCCAAGGAACACGATCCGGAATGTGATATCACTGTCTTTTACTTGGATCTCAGGACCCAGGGCAAAGATTTTGACGCTGCTCGCATCCGGGCTGAAGAACATTTCGGAATCAAATTTGTCAGGGCCAAGGTCGCCGACGTAATTCCTTGGGACAAACAGCTCAAGCTGACATATTCCACCGTTGAAGGAACACATCATTTTGATCCATTTGATATGGTTGTCCTCTCCATCGGACTTGATGCACCGGCCGGCGCTAAGGAACTTGCTAAGATTGGTGATTTTGAGCTGAATAAATATGATTTCTGTAAAACTGCTACCTTTGCTCCTCTCGATACTACCCGAAAAGGTGTTTTAGTAGCAGGTGCCTTTCAGGGTCCGAAAGATATCCCTGAAAGTGTCACCCAGGCATCAGCAGCAGCAGGTATAGCCTCGGCTATGATTAAACAACAGCGAGGCAAAGGATATATCACTAAAACCTATCCTGATGAAATTGAAATCGAAGATGAAGAGGCTCGTATTGGTGTCTTTGTCTGTCACTGCGGTATCAACATCTCCTCAACAGTTGACGTGAAAACTGTTGCTGAATATGCCGGCGGCATGGATAAAGTTGCCTATTATTCTGAAAGTCTTTACAGTTGTTCACAGGATGCCCAGGAAGTACTCAAGGAAAAAATTAAAGAGCATAACCTGAACAGAGTTGTAATTGCCGCCTGTTCACCTAGAACCCATGAGCCGTTATTCCAGGAAACATTAAAAGATGCTGGTTTGAATCGCTGTTTGTTTGAGATGGTCAATATTCGAGACCAATGTTCCTGGGTCCATGCCAACGAACCTGAGGCTGCAACCGATAAGTCCAAGGATCTCGTCCGCATGGGAGTAGCGAAAGCCAGGCATATCAGTTCTCTTCCCGCTCAAACCGTTCCGGTAACACCTTCTGCCGTGGTATTAGGTGGTGGCGTGGCAGGACTTACAGCCGCTGAGAATATGGCTGATCAGGGTTTCCAATGTTACCTCGTTGAGAAGAGTGATTCCCTTGGCGGCCACGTTGCTCAAATGAAAAATACCCTGCAGGGTGATAATATAGTTTCTTTGATGAAGGATCTTGTTACCCGAGTGAAGAAAAACAAGAAAATTAAAGTAATGACATCCAGCGAACTCGCAGATGTTAATGGTTTTGTAGGTAATTTTACCTCTGTCATCAATACCAAGAAGGGTAAAAAGACCTCTGAACAGTCTATAGATCACGGTGTGGTTATTGTTGCAACCGGTGGCAGGGAATATCGTCCTGATCTCTATATGCTCGGCAAATCCAAAAAAGTCATTACCCAGCAGGACCTGGAAACACAGCTTGCCGGAAAAGCTAAAAACAGGGCTCCTGGCTCAGTAGTTATGATCCAGTGTGCCGGTTCCCGGGGGGAAGATCTCCAGTATTGCAGTAAAATTTGTTGTAATAACGCAGTGAAAAATGCATTGAAAATTAAAGAGATCAATCCTGATTCCCAGATAATTGTTCTGTATCGGGATATGAGGACATATGGATATGCAGAGGATGCGTATCAGGAAGCCAGGGAAAAAGGTGTTATCTTCATTCCATATGAGGTTGATAACAGACCCAAGGTGGTAAAGAAGGGGAACGCCGTTACTGTCAACTACTTTGATCCGATTCTTCAGGAGAAGGTTTCCATTAATCCGGACCTTATTACATTAAGTACCGGTATTGTTCCTGAAGATCCTGAAAAACTAAGCAAACTGTTAAAAATACCGGTGACTGCGAATAATTTCTTCCTGGAAGCTCATGTGAAACTGCGTCCTGTAGAGATGCCGGTAGACGGTGTGTATGTCTGCGGTATAGCGCATTCGCCCAAACCTGTTGATGAGATTATAGCGCAGGCACAGGCAGCTGCCGCTAAAGCTGCTATTCCTTTGGTCAAAGGAGAAGTTTCTGTAGAACCTACTGTTTCTTCAATAGATAAAGAAATCTGTATCGGCTGCCAAATCTGCGTCAATCTCTGTCCGTTTGCCGCCATTCATATGGTAAAAGACGGTAAGAAGAAAAAAGCTGAAACTATCGCAGCTTCCTGCAAGGGATGCGGTATCTGTGCTTCACGTTGTCCGACTTTTGCCATCAGCATGGGAGGCTTTACCCGTGAACAGATAGAAGCTCAGATCACAGCATTTGGTGAGGTAGAGTAATCGCACAGCGATTAAAAATCAGGTAAACGATACCTGCCTGTTGTATCACAGGTAACCATTAACTCGGTATCCCGC
>WTAT01000297.1 GCA_013139415.1 Desulforhopalus sp. | reverse complement strand
AGAGACCACCAAACCAGGCCATCTGAACTTCATTGTTCTTAAAGCCCTGAACCGATGCAGCATATGATTTGACCGGTACGTAGGTAACTTTGAACCCCAGTTGTTCTGAAAGATATTCGGCAATTTTGCCAAACCGCTGCTGAAGACGTGCAGTATCCTGGTCGGGAATAGCGGTGAACTTAAGCTCTGCAGCGATGCAAGACAGTGGCCCAAGAACCAGGATAAAAATCATCAGGCTGAGGACTTGCGATAGTATTGGACGGGACATCTTCTACTTCTCCCTTTAAAGTTTGATGGCGTCGTAAAAACTACATGTTGCCATTTTTTCGTCATTTCCGCGTAGGCGGGAATGACGGTACAGCGAGGTTTTTACGAGATTATCAAGTTTTGCTGACGAATGGAAAAACTAACCTCATTCGGAACAAGACGAAATCAGCCTGCACTATGATTTCATTTCCATTAAAGGTCAAATAGTTACATCCGATGCTCAACAGAGTATCGATTGAGAGAACCAATACTAAAATGTCTCCTTTTTCTCGGCACGGGAAACAAAAAAGCCAACCACGATGCAAGTGGTCGGCTTTTGGGATAAATTAGTGGGTAAAGATGTAAATTCTTTACAGGAAGGAATTAAATACCGTCCTCCACAACAGAACCTGGCCCGGCTAAAGGCCTGAATGTCTTCTTGGAAGAGCCGCAATGGGGACATTTCCAATCATCTGGTAAATCCTTAAAAGCAGTTCCTGCAGGTGTATTGCTTTTTGCATCTCCTTTATCTGGATCATAAATATACCCACAATTACTTACCTGACATTGATACATATCTTTAGGTTCTGCCATTTGCAACCTCCGTTATCAATTAATCTTAGGGTAAATAGAAGTAATAATGATAATCAGTTCCGAACAACCTGTCAACGGCCAATGATACCGTGCTAAAATTCGACCCTACAGCAGAGAGGTGAAGAATCTGATATCACCAAGAAATATTCCAGATATGCCTTTTCAAGACTTTGCACCTTTGCTGCTACTGATTTATACATCATTAAAATAGATGGACAGCACCTCAGCTTCCGGCAGCTCTTTTACCCTTAAATAACTTCCTTGTATTTCCATTTTCAATATTACTCAGTGAGATTACCCAGGTGATACAAGTAGACCCGGCCTTGTCTGCAGAGGTGTTAAAACTTGCTAACTCCGCTTTTCTGGCAACAGGGATGCAAGTAGCATAAAGGCCAGCATAAACGAGAACCACTAACTACTTAGTTTCTATCAGGAGCCTGTCGGAATTTTCCGGATAATAGAGTAGACTAGCGAACTATAAGAAACTACACACTTTACATCGACAATTGAGCGTAAACGTTAAAGGAGACTACAATGAACATCGGCATCCTGTTACCTCACCACGGGCGCTATCGTCCCGACCATGAAGCGTTTGTCTGTGGCGAAGAACGTTTTACCTACAAGATGTTTAATGCTTACGTAAACAAGCTGGCTAATGCGCTGCTCGCCAGTGGACTTGTTAAGGGAGACAAGTTTGCCACTGTCCTGCCCAACTGCACGCAGTTGATGGCTGCCTACTGGGCTGCAGCAAAGACAGGTATGGTTATTGTACCCAGTAGTACCATGCTTAACGAAAGCGGGTTGTGCACCTTGCTCAAGAATTCCGATACGGTTTTGGTAATTGCCGATGCCTCCTTTGCCGGAATACTGGATACAATCCGAAAAGATTTGCCGGCCATTGCTGATGATCGTTACATATTGGTTGGGGCAGAGGAACAATCCCAGGGATTTTGCAGCTACCAGGATTTTGTCAGCTCAGCCAGTGAGGAGAATCCATCGGAAGTTTTTATCGATGATCATGATATGTATAATATCATGTACTCCAGCGGCACCACCGGTGCACCGAAAGGAATCGTTCACACCCACTATGTGCGAGCCATGTATTGCACCATTTTTGCATCATCATGGCGAATGACACCAGAGAGTGTCGCTCTCCACGCCGGGGCCATCGTCTTTAACGGCGCCATGCTGGACCTGATGCCCTGGATGTTTTTAGGTGCTAAATATATTCTCCATCAGAGTTTTAATGCCGAAGCTGTGATCGCCGACATAGAAAAAGAGAAGGTGACCCACATTGTTATGGTACCGGCCCAAATCATAGCAATTTTAAACAGTCCAGCCTTCGATCCGGAAAAACTTTCATCTCTTGAAATGATTCACAATGTAGGTGCACCCTTGCTGATGGAACACAAACATCGTCTCAACGAATCATTGCCTGGCCGTTTCTACGAGTTGTATGGGCTAACCGAAGGATTTATGACAGTGTTGGATAAACATGACGCTATCCGAAAAGTTGGTTCGGTTGGTATACCTGCACCATTTATGGAACTTCGTATACTCGATACAGATGGCAAGGAATGCGCCCCTGGAGAAATTGGTGAAATCTGTGGCAAGAGCCCCATGATGATGCCGGGATATTACAAGCGGCCAGACCTGACAGAAAAGGCCATTATTAACGGCTGGTTGCATACAGGAGATGCTGGATATGTCGATGAGGAAGGCTACCTGTTTCTCGTTGATCGTATAAAGGATATGATTATTTCCGGAGGTGTAAACGTCTATCCCAAGGATATAGAAGAAGTAGTGATCCAACACCCGGATGTTCGTGAGGTGGCGGTAATCGGCGTACCTGATAAAAAATGGGGAGAAGTTCCCATTGCTGCCGTTGTGCTGCACCCAGAGGCAGAGGTGACTCCCGGGCAATTGATTGAATGGACCAACCGTAAGGTGGATGCTAAATTTCAACGAATACGCGACGCAGTTATCATGGAATCTTTTCCATGCAATGTTGCCGGCAAGATGCTCAAACGTGAAATGCGCGATCAGTACAAAGCCAGGTAGCAATAACTGAACACACCAGAGAGAGTAACAAACGTTGCTCTCTTATTGTTGAGTGCCTTACCCCTTAAAACCGGTCTTTCAGTTCAATGCCCCCTCGGAGTCTGTCGCTTACCTGAGGGGTGCTCTTTTCTATACCCCCAAGAGTCGAAAAGGGATACATCATTATGTTCTCATTATTGTTTTTTCTCAGCGTCTAATTGCTTGAGGAGATCTGACAGGTGATTTTCTATACTTACAAGAAGAAGTCTTGCGCTATAATCATCTGGATTTTTATCAAAATTTTCCCTGGATTCGGCCAGTATAACCTCAGCCTTTTCTATCTGCGACCTGAGAGAGTCTATTGGGCTCATAATAATTGCTTTCTTCTG
>WTAT01000207.1 GCA_013139415.1 Desulforhopalus sp. | reverse complement strand
AATGGACATGACCTTCAGATTTGGATCGATCTCGACAGGTAAAATGGTCTGCCCTAGAACCTGGATCAATCTTTTCTCAAGATTTAAAATCTTGGGAATACTTGGGCCGTGGATATCGATGTCAAGGAGCCCAACACGTTTGTTTAATCGAGATAAGGAAACCGCAAGGTTAGCCGCTATCGTGCTTTTTCCCACGCCGCCCTTACCGGAGAGAACCAAAACTTTGTGCTTGATATGGGCAAGGTTTTCATTAATCTGCTCTTGCTCAGCCTTCATTTGTTGTTTCTGATCTTGGCCGATCTGAGCACTATTTGTTCCTTTCGTCATGCTGTTCCTCGTTCTCACTATAAACTTACTGGTTACATTTCAATCTCAGGGCATGTGTTAGAGATCTTTGCAGTCAGCACTATCTCATATTCGGCAGCAAGTTGTTCAAAGCCCTCCCGCAGACTCTCAAAAACAACTTGGCTGTCTCCTGCAACGAGGCTGCTCATTGGTCCGACCTTAACTTGCAGCTTATTATTCTTAAGCCCCTCAACGAACTGCTGGATTGGACTGGTCAAATCGTTTTGGCGCAGAGGATATATGCTTACTTCCCCCTTCACTCTCATAATCTGACCTCCGCTGCAACAAAAACCCCATATGGCAAATGCAGCAAACGGCCGACTGTATCAATAAGTGGTGACAAAGGTAGAAGGCACTTCCCGCGAGGAACGAAGGCGACTGTTATTATGTTTGTTTGCCCACACGGGTCTAAAAGCCCTTTCAGCTGTTTTGGAGAAAACAGACGAGCCTTTGCGTATAATGATTCAGGGTCTTGCTGCCTTTTACGATTGAATCCGGCCAATGCATTCAGTACGCCTATCAGCAATTGCCCTGCCGACTTGCGGGTACAGCGTGCCATCTCTTGGACTACCGACTCGGCATTATCGACAAATTCCAAGGTCGTAATAGCTGCTGCTACGTCAAAACTACCATCACCAAACGGCAATGACTGTCCATTTGCTATTTGAAATAATGCATTCGGAACGTCTTTACTTTGTGCTATCTCTATCATGCGCTCAGAAACATCAACACCGGTAACTTCAAAGCCGTATTCGCTGAAAAACTGACTCCAATGCCCGGTGCCACAGCCAATTTCCAGCAACTTCATACTTTGAATATTTCGTGGAAGAAATTTGGAGATAGCCTTCTTCTCGAAGTGGTCGTACATAGCCCCTTCTGCACTCTCATACCACAGGTCGTATCTATCAGCAATCACATCGAAATCAACTTTAGATCGTCTCTCTTTCACCACCTACTCGAGTCGTATTAGCCCAACGCATAAATGACGTTTCTCCATAACGCCTTAATATCTTCAGTTACCCACCCCCCGGTATATTCGACTACTGTTGCCTTCATAATTTGGGCCTTGGTGAAAGCCTTATCGTAACGAATCTTACCTGCCAGCCTGATGCCTCGATTGCCGGCATCTTGGGCAATTTGTGCGGTTATCTCCCGATTCAAATCTGATTTGTTTATGCACACTAACGTTGGGATTCCAAAGCTCGCAGCCAAATCCGCAACACGCTCAAGATCGTGCTTTCCTGAAAGTGTGGGTTCGGTAACTATCAAAACCAAATCCGCCCCCGTAATGGACGCTATGACCGGACAGCCAATTCCAGGTGAACCATCAGCGATTATCAGATCCTTTTTTTCTTCTGTAGCTATTCTTTTCGCCTCCCTGCGAATAAGAGTTACCAGCTTTCCGCTGTTTTCCTCTGCAATTCCAAGCTCAGCATGAACCATTGGCCCGAATCGTGTATCCGATATGAACCACCGTCCATTTACGCAATCGTTGAATTCAATCGCATCGACCGGACAGAATTCAACGCATACCTTGCAGCCTTCACACGAAATAGGATCGACAGTAAATGTCTCAACTGCTGTATCACTTAGCGAGCCATTGGAGTTTATGGCGTCAAATCTGCACAGGTCTTTGCATTTGCCACAGCCAACACATTGCTCAGTGATTATGGATGCCCGTTTCCCGCCGGAAAAATCAGACTCATGCTTGACCTTCGGCTCCAGGACCAAATGCAGATCTGCTGCGTCGACATCGCAATCAGCGAGCACGGCATTTTTTGCAAGCCCTGCGAACGACGCTACGATGCTGGTTTTACCCGTCCCGCCTTTGCCACTTATAACAACCAATTCTTTCATAGAATGAGAACCTTATATACAGGAAGTCCGCTTGTGCGATTCAGTATTCTCTCCTGAACCGAAAAATTTGTCACGCCACCAAAGGAAAAGCCCCCATGGATTGTCGAGTTTGTATTTAGCATCCCCTGGAAAAACCTCCCAGGAATTGATTTCTTCAAGTAGTGCGGGGCAAGGCTTATCTTCTGTCAATAGTTCATAAGCACACTTGACAAGTATGAACTTCTTATTCGCATCCGGATCAGCGCGATTGTGGTCAGGATGATATCTCACGGATGCTCTTCGGTATGCCTTTTTCAACTCGCTATGGTTTACATTTTCTCCGACTTCGAGAACCTTGCAGGCTGCATTATATGCCTGAAAGTCAAGCATTATCCCTGTCACGCAATCATAGTCATCTCTTGTCATGAAACCTGATCCTCGGTCATCTTCAGTCGTTCACATAAATCTGCAAATTTCTTTTGGTATCCCGGCAGTGCTTCAATGACCATCTCTCCCACCGAATAGACCTCTGCAATTCGGCGGTCGTCGGGTATTTTAAGGACAACCTCAATGTGCTCCTCATCGCAGTACCCTTGAACTTGATCGTCTCCTATGTCACTGCGATTTATCGCCACTGCGAACGGCAGCTTCAGCTCTCTGACCATTCCAACCGCCAATTTCAGATCATTCAGGCCAAAGGGCGTAGGTTCGGTGACGAGCAGGACAAAATCTGCTCCCTTAACAGCTTCAATTACCGGACAGGATGTTCCCGGCGGAGCATCTATGATGACATACCCTTGTTTAGCAGCGTGCTGCTTGACTTGTTTTATGAGACCGGGCGTATGGATATCTCCTATGT
>WTAT01000113.1 GCA_013139415.1 Desulforhopalus sp. | reverse complement strand
AGAAAATAACCGCTTTCAAGGTGAAAGTCAAAACCTATGCAGAGAGATTTTTATGGCTCGAATAACTATTTTGGTCTATAGTATTCTGCTTGTTATGATTCGGAAGGCAAATTTTGTATCCCCAGGCTGTGAATGATCTGAATATATAGGGGTCGCCTCCGTTAAACTGCTTAGTTAAACACGGTTTTTCCAGATAACGTTGTATTAATTGTAAAGTTTAAAAGGAGACTGAGATTATGGGTAAGAACATTCTGGTTTTCGGACCAAACGGCAGTGGTAAAGGTACTCAGGGTGCTATCGTACAGAAGAAATACGATATCCCGCATATCGAATCCGGTGCCATTTTCAGAGAGCATATCGGTGGTGGCACTGAGCTGGGTAAAAAAGCCAAAGAGTTCATCGAAAGAGGTGATTTGGTACCCGACGATATTACTATCCCGATGATGGTTGCGCGTCTTTTGAAAGACGATTGTAAAGATGGCTGGATCCTTGACGGTTTCCCCCGTTCTAAAGACCAGGCCATTACCCTGGCAGAGACCCTGACAAAAGAAGGGCTGGCTCTTGACTATGTTATAGAGATCACGCTTGACCGTGAGATTGCCAAGGAACGGATCATGGGGCGTCGTCTTTGTGTGAATGATAATAACCATCCAAATCACATCGCCTTTGATGCAATCAAGCCGGTGGAAAAAGATGGCAAGCTTGTTTGCCGTGTATGCGGCGGCGAGCTGAACACCCGTCCCGACGATCAGGATGAAGAAGCCATCGGCAAACGTCATGGCATTTACTATGACGAAAACACCGGTACTATGGCGGCAGTAAATTACTTTAAAAATACCGATGGTCCCAAAGTTATCTCCGTTGACGGTGCTGCCTCAATAGGGGAAGTTACCGAAGCCATTATGAGCGAACTGTAGTTGTTGTGATGAGGTCAGAACATATCTGATTTTCTCATGTTTTTTATGTTAAAGGGCCTTCCCGTAACCCGGGAAAGCCCTTTTTGTCTTTAACGTTATTTGAAGGCTGTTGCACAGTTGACCTGTTATTGTCCAACGTGTTGCGATCAGGTGGATCTTTAGCAGATATCTGTCAGTTTAGACTATGGAAGAAAAACCAAAAATGAAGAAATCCGGAAAAGTGTATCTTGTTGGTGCCGGTCCAGGAGACCCCGGTCTCATTACCGTGCGTGGAAAGAATTTGCTTGAGCGGGCCGAGGTAGTGGTCTACGACTATCTTGCCAGTAAAAAACTGCTCAAACATGCACCTGCAAGTGCTGAATTGATCTATGTCGGTAAAAAAGGTGGGGTGAAGCATACCCATACCCAGGAAGAGATCAACCAAATGCTCGTTGATCACGCACTTGCCGGAAAAACGGTTGTGCGCCTGAAGGGCGGTGATCCGTTTATTTTTGGTCGCGGTGGGGAAGAGGTTGAAAAATTGCATGAAGCTGGGGCTCCGTTTGAGGTGGTACCCGGGGTAACTTCCGCCACAGCCGCTGCAACCTATGCCGGAATTCCCATAACCCACAGAGATTATACTGCCTCTGTTGCCTTTGTGACCGGGCATGAAGATCCGACTAAAGAAAATTCTAACATCGACTGGTCTAAATTGTCCACCGGTGCCGGAACACTGGTCATCTATATGGGTATTAAGAATCTGCCCATTATTGTTGAAAACCTGATCAAATACGGCCGTGATCCCAAAACTCCGGTGGCTGTTGTGCGCTGGGCATCCACTCCTGAGCAGCGTTCGGTCGTTGGTACCCTGGAGACCATTACCCAGGTTGTGGTCGAAGCGGGAGTAAAACCACCAGCGCTGATAATAGTCGGTGAAGTTGTGAAGCTGCGCGATACCATCGACTGGTACGAGAAACGACCACTTTTCAACAAAAAAATTATAGTAACCCGGACCCGCGAGCAGGCCAGCGACCTCGTAGCCGGACTAGAAGAATTTGGGGCCAACTGTCTCGAATATTCGACGATTCATATCAAGCCGGTGGAATCCTGTGAGGTGTTGGACGGCGAACTCGAGCGGCTCGAAGAGTATCACTGGATTTTATTTACATCGCTGAACGGCGTGAAATATTTCTTTGAACGTCTTTACTCAAAAGGGATGGATGCAAGAGACCTGAAAGGACCTGATCTTGCTGTTGTAGGAAAGAGCACCGCGGACCTTCTACTGCGTTACGGTCTCAATGCAGATCTAATTCCCAGTACATTTACCGGGGAGGGTTTGGCCGAAAGCCTTCTTGACCAGGGAGTTGAAGGGCGAAATATTCTCATTCCACGCGCCTTGCAAGCAAGAGAAATATTGCCCGAGACCCTACGGGGGGCTGGCGCTCAAGTGACGGTTGCGCCGGTATATGAAAATTGCCCCGCTGAAGGCGATAAAGAGAACCTGAGAGAGGAGCTGGAAAACGGTGGTGTGGAGATGATTACCTTTACAAGTTCTTCCACCGTGCGAAATTTCCTGGCAATGATTGATATGGAGAATCAGGAAGAGCTGCAAAAAATCTTGGCTGGTGTCAAGATAGCCGCAATCGGACCGATAACAGCCAAAACGATTACCGATAACGGATTGCAGGTCGACATTCAGCCGGAGGAATTTACTATTCCAGCAATGATTCAGTCTATTGTGGGCTATTACAATGGAGATGGTAAATAGCAGTACCTATTATTTTCGTGCCGATTCTACGAGTGGTCGGCCTGGCCGCCCTATAGGGAAGGAAGAAGAGGAAGAGGAGACCAGGGCGAATGAAGCCATTTACTGCAGGGCATGTGGCGGGGCGGTGACCGCCAGGGACCAAAAGATCGCGCTACACGGTTCCCATACCCATACTTTCTTTAACCCCGCGGGAATAGTTTTTGAGCTGGGTTGTTTCAGCGCCGCTCCCGGCTGTCGTAGTGCCGGAGAACCTAGCTCGGAATTTACCTGGTTTGCCGGGTATGTCTGGCGGTTTGCTCTCTGCAGGCAGTGCAGTAGTCATCTTGGCTGGTTTTTCGAGATGGGAGATTATTCATTTTACGGACTCATCCTTGCCAATCTAAAAGAATGAGGGAGCCCTTCTTCCATATTTTTGTGCTATTAAAAATCGACGAGATCGACTTTCTTTTTCCGGGAAGGTCAATCTGTCACTTGTTTTTTATAAGGCCGAGAAGGTCTGCTGAAGTCATTTTCGCACTGATATCGCTGCCTTCGAGGAGGCTTCCGGCAAGGTCCCGTTTTTCCTGATGCAGTTTGACTATTTTTTCCTCAATGGTGTTCTTGCAAACCAGCCGATAGATGGTGACTGGCCGGGTCTGTCCGATTCTATGGGCTCGGTCGGAAGCCTGGTCTTCAATGGCGGGGTTCCACCACGGGTCCATATGAATGACGTAATCTGCGGCGGTGAGATTGAGCCCAAGGCCACCCGCCTTCAGGCTGATCAGGAATAGATCGCCCTGTCCGGCCTGGAAGGCATCGACACGTATTTTTCTCTGTTTTGTGCTGGTGCTACCGTCCAGATACTGGTAGCTGATTCCCTGTTTGTCGAGATATTCACGGATGATACTGAGGTGCCCGATGAACTGGCTGAATACCAGTGCCTTATGTCGACTGGACAGCAGTTCTTCGACCACGGAGGAGAACACTCTCAGTTTGGAACTTTCTATTGTGGTATTTGCATCGAGGAGGCGGGGGTTACAGCAGGCCTGGCGCAGCTTCATGATTTCAGTCAGGATCTGTAGGTGCCGTCCTTTCTTTTCTTTGGAACCCTCCAGCATGTCAATGGCATTCTGGCGCAGGGCCTCGTAGAAGTGTGTTTCATCGGAGCTCATTTCGACATCCAGGGTGACCTCAGTCCTCGATGGTAATTCCTCCAGAACCTGCGATTTAATTCTTCTTAGGATGAAAGGGCGGATAAGCTTTTTGAGTTTTAGCTTGGCCTCTCTGTCTTGGTAGCGTTCAATCGGTACAGCAAAACGCTCATTGAAACTATTAAGGCTGCCGAGCAATCCTGGGTTAATGAAATGAAAAAGGTTCCATAGTTCACCGAGGTGGTTCTCAATCGGAGTACCCGTGGTGATGAGTTTGAACTCTGCCTCTAGTGACATTGCCGCCCGAGATCTTTTGGTCGCAGAGTTTTTAATAGCCTGGGCTTCATCTAAAATGACAACCTGCCATCTGACTTTAGAGAGTAGCTCGCTTTCCTGCTGGAGGAGCGTATAGGTCGTTATCAGTAGGTCGAATTTTCCAAGTTCCCTGATGCTTTTCCCCCGGTCTTTATTGGCAAGGAATTTGATATTGATGGTGGGAGTAAACTTGGTAACCTCAGATTGCCAGTTTGTTGAAACCGAGGTCGGGGCGACCACCAAAGATGGCCCGTTCACCGCGAGTTTAAGGATAATTGCCAGGGATTGTATCGTCTTGCCAAGTCCCATGTCGTCGGCCAGACAGCCACCAACGCCCCAGTGGGCGAGTCGGGCCAACCATTCATAGCCTTCCCGCTGGTATACACGGAGTTCAGCCTGAAGGGTTGAGGGTAACTGTGGTTTGAAATCCTGGGCCTCGCGGATTTTTTGAATCTGCTCAAGCCATCCAGCATCCGCATTGGTATTGGCCAGGTTAGCCACTTTTTCCAGCTGCAAGGCTGCCAGAGGGTGTACCAGGACCTCATCACTACCGTCGTCCACTAGACCTTCGGAAAATAGATTTATATCCCCAAGCCGCTTTTTAAACTCCTGGGTCAGGGCGATGAATTGTCCGTCGCCTATTTCCACAAAACGGCCGGATGAGTTCTTGACTTTGGCCAGTAGTTCCTTGAGCTCGACGACTTGCCCCTGATCAAGGGTGAGTTGTCCGCTCATGGTAAACCAGTTCTGCCGATTGGTCCGAATCTTAAGGTTGAGGTTATCAAGTGATACTTTGTGGGTTATGGAAAGTTTTTCGCCTTCAGGCCACTCAATGACCACCTTGTCCCGGATAGTCTGTAACTCCATCAGGGCTTGTAGGCAATCATCGGGGTCATAGAGATGCCACTCCCGGTCGTTTTCCTGTTCCATGTCGACCGCCAGATCGAGAATCGGACAGAGTTCTTCGATGTCCCGTGCTTTTTCTTCCTCAAGGCCCAGGTTGCGCCGTGTCTGCAGCCGTTTGCCGTTTACTTCGGCCATGATATTTTCAACACCCTGGCCGGGCTTGAGGTAGTGACCACCCTCCAGAAAAGGTTTGACAAACATCTCCAGGCGAAATCCAGTGCCATAGGGGATTAAATGCATATAGATGGTTGAGTCGGCTTCAACAAAGGTAATGTTGCCGGTGTTTCTGCCATTGCTGTCCACCGCAATGGCAGAGTGGACCGTCATGAAGGAGGAGATGTTGCCGATTGCGGTCAGCACCTGTTCACTGGCGGCCATCGGTACTGTTATCCCGTCTTTTCCGGTAATCTGGGCAATACGCCGGTGGTTGTCGTTGATGTTGATAATTTTAACACGGGTGGGTGTTTCGCTGTGATAATTAATATTATCAGAAGTGATTGGATGGGCGAAACAGATATGCAGGTTTTCGCCTCGTTCTTCAACAAAAAGCTCCGGCTCTCCGGCAACAAATTCGACAGGGGTAAGCGGAGAATCTGCCAGGTAGAGGTTCGGGTGACCTATCATCGCCATCAACGCTTTATCCATATCGAAGAAAAAGCTCACTCCATGGGTTTCCGGATTGCTGGACTTTTTTATGGCAGCGCAGATCCGTCGATCCTGTGAGGTTAGATAGTTCAACCTGTTCGTCTTATACAGTCGTGATAAAGAGATGGGTCTTCCCTTGCTCCACTCCCCATCAGGGGTCATTTTTTGTTCTTTGGGTGAGATGGTTATGATTTTTCCATCAAAGGCAACCATCCAGATCATACGAGTTGTTTGCTGGGGAGTTTCGGCCTCAAGGCTGGTGGCATAAATAAGGGCCTGCAGGCTTCGTTTCCAAGGTTCTTCAGGTTCAAGGATCGATAGCAAGGGCACGATAGACGTTTTTTCACGTAACGCGCTGGTAACAGAAAGGTAGTCACTGTCATCGTGATTGATGGTGGCAAGAATCTCACCCAGCACGATGGTGAAGAAAGAATAACCCTGACTGCAGGCACGTTCGTAAAAAGAGAGAATTTCGGCTTCGACATCGGGTTCGACGGTGCTGTTAAGCCAATACTGGCAGATGCCGGCAATTGCCACGGTTAAAACGTTCTGTTTTGTCCCCTCGGGAAGGTGGATTTCTTCACCCTGCAACCCTTTGTTGATATGGGAGTTGATTACAGTGGCCAGGTAACTGTACGCGACATTTTCTCTGGCTCCCTGAAATAGGGAAAGGGCGATGCCAATGCTGTCGGCAATTTTGAAATAATCCTCATTCTTACTTATCTTCAATTGTGCGAGGATATAAAAAATCCCGGCCGGTCCGAAAAAAGCGACCTTATCATCATTACTGAATTTTTGTAGAAACAGGAGGTCGTTATCAAAGGCGGTCAGGGCTTCTTCACTGTTTCCCTCAAGAAACAAAAGAGTGCCGCGAGCCCCAGTGCCGTGGAAAGAGTCATTGTGGCTGGATATCAGCTCTCCCCCATCCTGTAATCTTCCCCGAAACACGAGTTCATTGAAAAGGAGCCGTTTGAAGGGTACTCGTTCGTCTGTGGAAAGATTAACAAACTCATCATCATTGCTTAAAAAGTCGATCAACTCAGGGAAATCGGAAAGCGTTGCCTGGCCATACTGCAAAACGCTGCTCAGCAGATAAAACTGAAAAGAGGTGGGGAGCGTTCGAAACCACTCGGCATCAAACGGTCGGGTCATGATCCGTACAGTGGGGGGCGGTTCAGTTACGAGTTCGCTGCATTGACTTTCGATGAAATCGGAGGCGTCATCTATCAGATCAAACTGCTGGGTATAGACGCCGATCCGCATTTCCCGCATCCCTCGCCAGCATCTGATTGTCCATTTGCCGTAATAGTAGGAGACAGGTGCCTCGTCCTGGATGGTTTTAGCGAAGATTGCAAAAGTCTGCTCTTTAACCGCTATCTTGCTGAGAACTTCGACAATTTCATCAACACATTGACGGTCTTTGGTCAGGAGTCCGAGTTGTTCGAATTTCGTAAAATAATGGCTGAGATTGGCAGCTGTCGGTTTGTTTCCTCTTGGATTTTTAAGGTCCAGCTTGCGCAGGCAATTTACGATGAGCGTAGAGTGAGCGGGTTCATAGACAATTGAGAGTAATTGCAGTAGAGCCTGTTCAAAAGGCGAAAGCTTTTGGTATTGGTCAAGGAGGGTTACATGAGTTTGCATAGACGCCTGGGTAGTCTTGGCGGAAGAATCTTCCTGAAAATATCATCGGTATTTTTCGCGCGGGGCGAAAAGAGAAGCAGTCACTATATCATTGTCTGCCCCCAAAGAGAACCAAAAACTGCACATTTTATCCAAAACAGTTGCAGGAAATCAACGGAAGGCAGCTTTAGCACGTTGCTATCGCACCCTGCTTACAGGTTGTCCGCCCAGACATTGACCAGCTTGTCGGACACTGATGTCAAGGAGGAATGGCTGTGGCTTAAAACAGGCGTATTTGACGAACGTCTGCTAAAATAAAGGGAACCGTCAATAATTATTTCCGGTAAATATCGGTGGTCCGGTGCCCTTTGGTTGGGAAATGGATAAAGAGAGGATTCTTGATGGTGTCGTAAAAACTCTTCATCCGAAGTCTACGCTTATCTCCGAGGGTAAAATTTTTTCCATAACGCAGAGATTGGAAGAAAAAGCAATTTTTCAAGGTAGCCTGAAGAATGAGGCACTGAACCCTGGTACCTCACTCTTCATTCTCGATTTCATAGGCTCTGGTGTCTGGTTATTTTTGCGTCGGTTTCCAAGTGGCGCAGCCAGGCTGAAAGAAGCTGTTGCTGCTTGAAGCGTAGTAGATTTTCTCGATACTTTTCTGCTTCCTCACTTCCTTCGGGCATAGTGGGGGTTTGCCTGCCGAGAAAAGAGTAGATAAAGAAATCGTCTCCGACCTTACCAGGTTCTTCGGGTAATGGAGACGATGCAGAGAGAAGAAAAGCTTCTCCCAGCAGGGCAGAGGGGAATGCGGCATCGTTGTTTTGCTCGCTTTGGTTAAGGAATCCAGATTCCTGGACGCTGACGCCAAGCTCCTGTGCCATGGTTTCAAGTTCTTTATCTTCTCGAAGGTTATTTAAAAGTTCCTTGGCCGCGTTTTCGGCCATTATTTTTGATTGAGCCTTTTGGTAATCTTTACCAAGGATGTCCTTCTGGCTCTCAAAAGCAGGGATTGCCGGTTCCTTGAGATCTTCAGCAAAAAGAATTGCATAGCCGGACTGGCCTTTGATGAGTGAACTCAGTTCACCTTTGTTCAGTTCAAAGGCTTTTTCCATGAACTGTGCATCTTGTTTGAGCTCAGTCGGGGCATTACTTCTTAGGAAGAAGTCGGTTTGTTGGATCTGTATATCGGGGTTGTTTTCGGCATATTTGGTAAGACTGCCTGCCCCGATTATACCCTCATAAGCGTCATTGGCTACCTGAAACGTTAAGCTTTCAGCTTCTTTTTGTTGGAGTGTGCTGGTTATTTCAGCAGTGACTTCTTCAAGAAGGCTGGTTTTTGGTGCTTGTATTTCTTCCAGTAAAATGATGTGGTAGCCAAACTGGGTTTTAACTACGTCACTGATATCCCCAGGCTGCATCGAAAAAACGACCTCGTCGAAAGCGGGAACCATTTGGCCAGCAGAAAAAAAGCCAAGATCTCCCCCTGAATCTTTCGAAGGCCCCTCTGAATATTCTCGGGCAAGTGCACTGAAATCTCCTCCATTCCTGGCGAGTCCGAGAATTTCTTCTGCTTTATTTGCTTGTTCCTGGTGTCGTTCTGCAGAGTCGGTTTCGCTTGCCTTCAAGAGAATATGCCGAGCATGGCGTTGTTCTGGTACTTGGTAGCTTTTTATGTTGTTTTGGTAATATTCCTCAATCTTGCTTGGGTCGATTACTATTTTGCGACCCACATTTTCAAAGGTGAATGCAAGATACTTGAGCTTTAGTTGCGGTTCAGATTTGTAGTTTTCCTTTACTGTTTCAAACCAGGTTTTTAGAGCATCGTCATCTATCTTCACCTTATCGATAAACTGTTCTGGGGAAACCTTCACATATTTGACGGCAATTTTTTCATTTTGCTGACTGTAGACTTCCTGGATCTCGAAATCCGTAGCTGTGCCGGCAAAGTTGCCAATTTCCCGGACGGCAACTTCTGACAACCGATCAAAGCGCATTGAGTCCTCAAATTTAGTTGGCGCCATCCTGTTTGTTGCCAGCACAGCTTTATATCGCTCCAGATTGAACGCGCCGTTTTCCTGGAACTGTACCATCTTTTCAATTATCTGTCGGATCTCCTGACCACTAACCAGAAGCCCCATTCGTTCGGCCCCCTGTCTTAAGAGGGCTGTTTGTATCAGTTGATTTATGACCTGTTGTTTGACTCCAAAGGTTTCCGCTAGTCCCTTTGGAACGTTACCGCCAAATTGGTCACTGAGTCGTTGATATGCCCTGTCGTAGGACTGCTGGAATTCCTGAAAGGTGATTTCTTCACCGTTGACAACAAGTGCAGCCTGCCGGTCTCCGTTGAGATTGGCACCGACGCCCCAGAATATGAATACCAGGGCAATGACTACTACGATGATTTGAATAAAGGTCGATTGTGCTTTTTTGCGGAGTATTTGCAGCATGAATTTGTCGTAGGGGATCTTGGTTAATGTTTAGTGCCTTACTCCAGATTTCCTGTCACTCTTTTTAGTACCCCCTTGAGGGGTGTAAAAAACAAAAAACTGGAGAGTGCATTGAAATTAGAAACTTAAAATGATCACCAAGGCACTTACACCCCTCAAGGGGGTACTGAACTGAGTCCCGGCTTGTTTCCCGCTTACCGGGGATTTGGAGGTTTGTATAATTGGCACTTTATCTTGAGGCAAACGACATCGCACTGGCATTACAAACCGATGATTTAATAATCTGTTCGATTTACTCTTTCTTTGTATCCTGCGCAAGTAAAAACCTGTTTCTCTCTTCTGGCTATCACTCAAGATGGTCTGTAGTGTTAGAGCGTTATGCGGATGAAACTAACACAGAACTGGGAAGTTGTGGGCATATGCAACAAAAAAAATATTGTGATTGAGAGGTAAAGGTGAGCTGATTTAATGTCGGGTTTTGTTGCTCAATGGGCTTTGTAATCCATGATGATTGTAGCCATGAGTGAAAGGAAGCTCCTTGTAGTTGTCTGATACTGTTTGTTTTATGCTTTTGAAATGTTAAGGTTTTTTTTGAGAGTGCCAGGTTTTCATTTTGGCGGCATAAATGATTCGTCATTCACTTGACAAATTGTTTTGGCTATAGTAAAAAGCCGTAGTTGGTTCTAAATTAAAAAACGGTGAAAGCTATAAAAATAATATTCTAAGGAGGTTTGAAATGCCAACTCTCGAACACAATGAAAGTAGTTTTGAAGTAGATGAAGACGGATTTCTGCTCAAAGGTGATGATTTCAACGCTGATTGGATTGATTATGTAAAAGGTGTTGAAGGTATCAGTGAAATGACTGATGAGCATCAGAAAGTAATCGATGCCCTTCAAGAGTACTACAAGAAGAACGGAATTGCTCCTATGGTTCGTATCCTCTCCAAGACCACCGGTTTCCCATTGAAGAGAATCTACGAGCTGTTCCCCTCCGGACCTGGTAAGGGAGCCTGTAAAATGGCTGGTCTGCCTAAGCCGACAGGTTGTGTATAATTAATACACACTGAGGGTTTAAGTTTAAAAAGGGAGAATGCCTGTCGGGCATTCTCCCTTTTTTATTTTCTTGAACTGATCTCTTTTACAAGGTGTTAAGACCACCTGTATAAAATAGCGTTTTATCTAATTTTTCAAGGTGCCCTGAAGTTGTAAAAGGAGTTCCTCTAGGATCTTGTCGAGTTTTACCTGATACTCTTTCCCTGAAATTATGGCTCCTTTTAGTCCTCCTCGAAGATTGATTTCCATCAGGTGATAGTTGCCGTCGGAGGTCAGTATGAGGTCGAGGTGGGCATAGGGGAAATCGCCACGTTGCATAACCCTTTTGCAGAATTCTAGTTGTTTCCGGGAAAGTGCAAATGGCTTCGAATCTCCTCCGCAATGCAAATTTTTTCTGAAATTATAAGGGTTGATACGTTCGTATGCCTCTAGATAGTCTCCGAGAATGATCACTCTGATGTCCCTACTTTTACTATGGTAAGGTTGGATGACAAATGGAAAAACAAAGGATCCATTACTCGCATGGTTGTATAGGTCTTCAATGGTATTAAAAATATGGACGCCCATGCCTGCGTTTTTTCGGTCGCATTTGAGGATAACTCGAGTGAATTGCTTTTGCCGGTAAACAGAGGATGCACTGAGTAATGCGTGAGTGTCGTAGATTGGCAAGGTCCCTGGCAGCATGAAGTCGCTGAATATCCTGGCCTGGAAAGTTTTCGATCTGCTTGCCAGCTGCGATGAAGCCGACGGAACGAGGCGTATTCCACGTTCGAGCAGGTCGGTCAGCAAGTGCTCCTCACCTGGCTTCATGCGGATTCTTCCGCATACGATATCGTTTGTTTTTAGCTGTTGGTAGCAGGTGTAGAATGTCTGGTTGTTACGGATTATAGTGGGGGGACCTTTCAAAAGATCATCTCCGAAAACCGTTGGTGGAATGAGGTTAGATCCTCCTCGCAGTTGCCGCAAAAGAGCTTTACGTCGCCAAGAGACTGGGAGCTTTTGTTTTCAATAGTAAAACTGCCGTCTCTATTCTGGACATAATGTGTCGTGGTAATGACGTCATCGGTGATCTCGAAAAAGCTTGTTTCGTTACCACAGTACGGACATTTGAGAAGGTTCCCGACCATAGTTTTTTCGAATGGCATAAACGATGCTCGTTTTTGCATCTTCTTCTGAATTGGAATTCTATTTTGAAGCAGCTTTTGCCGCAGTGTTAGAGCCTGGTTCCTTTGTTTCCACCGGTGGCAGATCTTTTGCAGCTGCTTTGATTTCTCCCTCAATGGATGCGCCGGGTTCAACGGTCAAGTTTTTCGCCTCAAATTTACCATGAAGGGAGCAGTTCTTTCTTGCAGTGAGCATGGTGGCTTTGACATTACCTTCAAGGGATCCATAGCAGTTGAAAGAAGATACAGTTATGTCACCAACAACCTTTCCGGTCTCGCTGAGGATTAAATGTTCTCCCTCTATGTTGCCGTTGATTGTACCATCAATTCGTGCTTTACCTTTGAATGCCAGTTCACCTTTGATAGTCATGCTCTTATCAATAATTGTCGAAATTGCTTCGCTTTCGACTTTTTTCATTTCTTGCTCAACGTTCATTTCTTGCTCAACGTTCATTGATTTTCCAAACATACCCATTATTTCGTTAATCTCCTGTGAAGTGTTGGTTTTTTTGCGAAACGTGCTGCTTGCAGAAAATTATATGGGTTAATAGTTTTATTATCCACTGCTATCTCATAATGGAGATGGGATCCGGTTGACCTTCCAGAGTTTCCGACCAGACCTATGAGTTGTCCTCTCTTTACTTTGTCGCCTTTGTGGACCAGATATTTCTGCATATGGGAGAAAGAGGTAGTGTATCCGTTGCCATGGTCGATGAGCAGGTAGTTGCCGTATCCACCGTTTCGAAAGGCTTTTTTTACCACTCCGTCTGCCGTGGCATGAATTTGTTCACCTGTCTTGCCGCGAAAGTCAATGCCGGAATGAAAGGCTGATTTTTTATTGATCGGATCTCTGCGTTTTCCGTATTTGGAGGTGATGGGACCTTTAACCGGTCTGCCGAAGGGCAGGTAGCGAATGGTATTCAAGTATTTATCCGCTTTAAACAGGATCTCGTCCATCTCTGCGTCGGGGTGCTGGATGAATGGGCCACCGCTGTGTTTCGAATTATCATCTTTGTTGGGTTTTAGTTTGATTCCGATGTTACTAAAGACTCTCTCCAGGAGTTGGCTACGTTCATTGAGCTCGTCGACGGCGGTTGAGATAAGATTTTCTTTTTCCTCTTTGAATGCAGTTGCCTGCTTAATGTTGTTCTGTTCTAGACGGGCAACTTTTTGGTCGAGTTCGAGCTGTTGCTCCTCTGTTAGTCTGAGTTTGAGCTGTTGTTCCTCTGTTAGTCTGTTGTATTGGGCTATTTGTTCGTCGTTGGTAAGCAGTTTTTCCTGCAGTCCTGCGAGCTGGTTTGAGATCTCACAGTTCCTGGTGTACAGAGAGAAGGAGCAAATGCTTGTTATAGTGAGGATGAGGAAGGCAACGGCCGATGCTGTTAATGCGATACAGAGTTTTTTCTTTGAACACGGTAGCTTGAAAACTTTTCCCCTATCGCCGGCTACGATAATGTGAAGCTGTTCATCCATTACGAAAATCCAAAAGAGTTGTTAATCCAGAAAACAAAAAGTATGATGTACACAGTGCATATTGAAGAAATTTGTTGGAAGCAAATAATAAAGTTTTTATTTTTATACAAGGGTGACGTTAATTAATCAACTATAAAAACGTTGCGCTGGAATTGGTTTCTTTCTTAAGCTTTCGTATTTGTTGTTTTTTTTCCTTCGTTCGTGAAGGTCTCCTTGCCTTGTTTTATCTCCTGTCTTTCGGTCAACTATGTCTAATCTTATTACCTGTAAATTAGTTTCAAAATCGTTCGGAGCTCAAGCTCTTTTCCAGAATATCAGTCTGATGGTCAACAATGGTGACAGGATTGGTGTCATCGGGCCTAATGGTTCCGGTAAATCAACTTTGTTAAAAATTATCTGCGGATTAGAGGAACCTGATGGTGGACAACTTGTCCGCCGGAAGTTTGCGCGTCTCAGTTATCTGGCCCAGGAGGATGTCTTTGATGAGGGCAATAGTATCAGAGATAATTTGATGGCTGTGTTGTCCAAAGAAGATATTGAGGATACTGAAAAGTACTACAGAGTCGATACTCTGCTCAGTAGGGCCGAATTCTTAGATGGGGAGGTGCTGGTAAAAAACCTGTCTGGTGGGTGGCGAAAAAGGTTGTCGATATGCCGGGCAATGTTGGTTGGCCCCGATGTGCTGGTCATGGATGAGCCTACTAATCACCTCGATATTGAAGGAATCCTCTGGCTGGAAAGAATGCTTACTGGTGGCGCTGGTCCGTCTGCGTTCCTGCTGGTCAGCCATGACCGACATTTCCTGGAAAACTGCAGTAACAGAATAATTGAATTGTCGGCGGTATACCCTGAAGGAACATTCCAGATACAGGGTTCCTATTCCCAATTTTTGGAGAAACGAGAAGAGTTTCTCGTTGGCCAGTTGGAAGAGGAAGAGCGTCTTGCCAATAAAGCTCGCAGGGAGGTTGAGTGGTTGCGGCGTGGTCCGAAGGCGAGATCGACTAAAGCCAAATATCGCATTGACGAGGCCCATAAACTGACTGGTGAGCTGGCGGAGGTGAAAGCTCGAAACCGCTCTCAGTCAAATGTACAGATTAACTTTGAGGCCACCGGGAGGAAAACCAAAAAACTACTTGAAGTTCTCGGTATTTCAAAACAGTACGGAGAACACACATTATTTAAAAATCTGGATATCATCCTTTCTCCCGGCAGCAGGCTTGGCTTGCTTGGTCGAAACGGCTGCGGTAAATCGACCTTGATGAAAATTCTGGCTGGGGCAGTCGATAATTCGGGAGTGGTTCCCGACTCGGGGAGGGTGAAGGTTGCTGATAAAGTTCAGATTGTTTCTTTTGACCAGAATCGCGAGACTATAGACCCAACGTTAACCCTTCGCCGGGCCCTGGCCCCGGATGGCGATTCTGTGATGTATAACGGCAGATCCTTGCATGTGGTCTCCTGGGGGAAAAAGTTTCTTTTCCGCCCTGATCAGCTGGAAACTCCCGTTGGCCAACTTTCCGGGGGAGAACAGGCTCGTATCCTCATTGCCGGGCTTATGCGGCAGCCTGCTGATATCCTGCTGCTTGATGAGCCGACCAACGATCTTGATATTGCCTCTTTAGACGTGCTTGAGTCGAGTCTACTGGATTTCCCGGGCGCACTTGTGCTGGTCACCCATGACCGTTATCTGCTCGACAGGGTTTGTCACCGTCTCCTGGGTTTTGGCGGCAAGAGTGGGGTGACGTATTATGCCGATTATGAGCAATGGCTGAGTGACCTTCCGGAGGTTGCGAAAGCTGAAGATGGCAAGAAGAAAAGTATCCCAAAGGTTGAAAAAACTTCCGCGCAAAAGAATAGCAAAGGCCGCCTCTCTTATATGGATCAGCGTGAATACGATCAGATTGAGGATACAATTGCCGCTGAAGAGAGCCTGGTCGAAGAGCTGCAAAAAAAGATGGAGCTGCCGGAAATAGTCTCCAACCCGGGCGAACTCGCCCAGTGTTGGCAGAAACTGGAAGTGGCACAGGCCGAGGTGGAGAGGTTGTATCATCGCTGGGACGAATTGGAAGGAAAAAAAAGCGGATGAGAATCTAATGAAGGTAGCTGTCCTTTCGGATATTCATGGTAACCTTGAGGCGTTTGAAGCGGTGCGTGCTGATCTTCAGCAGCAGGGTGCGGATCGGGCGATTTGCCTGGGCGATAATATAGGCTACGGTCCGAATCCGGATGAGGTCGTTTGTCGGCTGCGGCAATTGGGTTATACCTCTGTGCTTGGCAATCATGAATTTGCCCTTATGGATGAGCGGGGGAGAAGGTGGTTCAATTTTCAGGCAGAGGAAAATAACGTCGACACTGAAAAATTATTG
>WTAT01000542.1 GCA_013139415.1 Desulforhopalus sp. | reverse complement strand
AACTGAGCCGCATCGTGGACATCGCGATATCTTGCCTTCGGAAAGACCGATTTTTTCAAGAAGATGATCACAATCAGGACAGGCTATATAATCTGAAAGAGTGATCGTTTCCGATTTCACTGTATATCCCTCCTGAGTATAATATATGCAGCCACTGGGGCAATTTTAGTGCCTGCCTTACTCCTGAATGCCAGGAAATCTGGAGTAAGGCACTAAAAAAAACGTGGTTACGCCATTAAGGGAGAGAGATTCTTATCAGGTGTAACCACGGCGGAAAGATCTACAGCGTTATTTTCTCTCAACAGAAACAGCAACAGCCTTGGTCAATCGGGAATGGATTACATCACCAACCTTCAGGTTGTCAAATTCCTTAACTGCTTTATCAACCTTTGTCGTCACAACTTTTCCTTCAGGAAGTTTTAACGTCAATGAACGATTTTTCTTATCAATTGCAACCACCTCAGAAGAAACATCCACAGTTCCGATAACCATACCGGCGGGCATTTCACCCTTCGCAGACCTGGTGGCAACCAGTGAGGCATCTTCTTCAGGTTTAGTGCCGGGTTTACCCAGATACACAGCAACAGACTCATAGTAGCTTAATGTAAGTTTATCACCGACTTTAATTTGGTCAAAATTACGCGCTACTTCACTTACTTGCATATCTACAATTTTACCTTTTTCTCCCTTCAGCGTTAATGTTCGAGTCGCTTTATCAACTGCAAGTACATCGGCAGTAAGCACGACAGTGTCACCGACCTCGACCCCTTTTTCAGCACAACTCAGAGATACAAGTCCTGCAACTGAAAGGAATAAAACATTTAAAATGATAACGATTTTCAGTACTGATTTTTTCATAACATTCTCCATTAAAAATTATTAATAATTGCATCGGCCGATATTTTATTTCGCAGCCTCCGCATCTATCCGGGCAGCAACAGCTGCCAGGATTGCCTTTTCTGCCTCCAAAGCTGAATACAAGGCCACTTCGACAACGGCCTCTGCATATTTCTCAGCGCGCTCCGCACGTTTTTCGAGCTTTTTAGTGTCGCGCTTTTCTTTCCATTCGGCAACACTGGCTTTAGTTTCGTCTACCTTCTCTTTGACAAGTGCTTCTAAACCTGCCTTGGCCGCTTCCCCTGCTTGTTTTTTTTCTTCCAGGGCCTCCCTTACAATATCCAGTTTACCTTTAATAATATCTTCAGCCTCTTTGGGGGCTGTATCCAGGTGAGCTTTCATTGTCTTCAGTTGTTCAAGCCCTGCATCTAACTTGGTATGTAATTTCTTCCCCAATGCATCAATATCTGTCGTCATGCCGTGTTTTCTTTTTAAAGAATTTTGTGGTTTGATTGTAAGGGGTCTAACACCCCCCAAGGCACTTATGCCGGCTTATTTACCGTTTACCGGTGTTTGTTTGTTGTTGATATCCCTTGAGGACATCCTCCAGTGTGTCGTAAAAGGACTCCTCGCCAAACTGCCGGAGAAGTTCGTAACGGCTTTCAGCCTTGACGTCGTGCAGGATCCCTGCAAAAACCAGTCTAATTCCTTTAGCCTTCAACGTGCCGTATAACGAACGAAGTGTTTCTGCCGCAGAGTAGTCCACATCATCGACTGCGGAGGCTTCGATGCAGAGCCAGTCCAACTTCGGATCCACGTTGTTGGCGAGATCTGTTATCTGTTCAGAGAGAAGCTGAGTGTTTGCGTAATACATGCTATGGTTAAACCTGTAGATAAGCAATCCTGGCAGGGCCTGAGCCTTGGTACCCAACGGTTTTGGGTGCCAGACACCCGACTCGGCCGGAACAAGCACGACGTTTTTGGGTCGGTAACCGCGCCGCGTGTGATCAATAAGCGACAGCAGGATGGCGATTATAATGCCCTGTTCGACACCAACAAACACCACAAGCAGCGTGGTAAACAAAGCGACCCAGAACTCCGATCTCCTCTGGAAAAAGATTTTTCGCATCCCCTTAAAATCTATAAGATCGATACCGATCAGGAAAACAACGACTGACAAAACAGCTTCAGGCATAAACGCCAATGGCGCCGTTAAAAACAAAAGCACCAGCAAAACGATAACAGATGTAACGAGCAATGATAGCTGGGAACGTCCACCGGCGCTGTCGATCATTTGTGTTTTTGTGGGACTGCCATTGACCACAAAAGTGCCGGACAATCCAGCACCGATATTAGCCAGCCCCAGACCTATAAGGTCAGTGTTTTCACTGAAGTCTTCATTGTAACGTGCGGCATAGGCACGTGAGGTAGCGGCACTCTGAGCCAGGATAACCACGAACATGGCAAATGCCGTTGGCAGGAGTCTCTGGATGAGATCCCAGCTCCACTTGACTTCCGGTAACCCAAGGTGTGGCAAACCACTTGGCACTGAACCAAGAACATGTACATGCGTTTTGAGATCCAAGGCCCAGCTGGCAACAATAGCGCCGATAACGGCAATCAATGCCCCCGGTATCTTCTTTGATATCATTTTTGACCCGACCATGACTACAAGTACACAAGAGGCAATAACCAGTGCATAGAAGTTGACCTGCTCAAGCTGCAGGATATCGTTCCAAATTTTCTGCAGAGTACCGTGCCCACCGCCCTTAAGGCCAAGCATGCCTGCGATTTGCCCCAGAGCAACCTGTATGCCGACACCCGTCAAAAAGCCGACCAGTACCGTACGCGAAAGAAAATCCGCCATAAATCCCAAGCCGATAATTCGTGCAAGAATAAGAAACCCCGCTGCCATAAAAGCCAGAACACCTGCCAGAGCCAGATACTCATTGGAACCAGTGGCTGCGAGCCCTACAAGACCGGCGGCAAGAATGGCCGCCGTCGCTGAATCTGCACCAACCACAAGGTGTCGTGAAGAACCGAATAGAGCAAAAATGGCCATTGGGATAAGAATCGTATAGAGACCTGTGATTACAGGAGTGCCGGAAATCTTGGTATAACCCATTACTTCAGGAATGGCGATGGCGGCCAGGGTTAACCCGGCGATAATCTCAGCCGATATCTGATCGCCTTTTATTGGTAACACCCCCTGCAAAACAGGCAACCGGTAAAGTGTTGATTTTTTTTCTCTGGCTGCTCTCGCTTGACTGTTGGTTTTTAGGTCATTTTGCTCTTTTTGTTTTGCCATACCAGGTCTCTTTTGATGTTGAAAGCTATGAGTTATCGCTTCGTTTATCTGAACCCTATTCAAGGCAGAACTTCATATTTTTCTACCATTCTGTGTCCGAACTCGATTTAAAAGGAATGACGCCTCAATGTATTATTTACTCTAAGTTTAAAGTCGATAAAATAAATCCCCCACTAGAGTGAAAGACCTCCCCCAGTTTGGGGTAAAAAATAGGTTAGCGTGGTTCAGAGGAAGATCGACGGGAGCAGCAAAGTAATTAAACAACGGATCAAGTAGTTGCTTAGGGACATTTATTCCCCTATGTGTAGATCTATTTATTGTGCCTAACGCCCCACAAGGGGGTATTGGACTGAATGACAGGCTTTCAGGAGTAAGGCACTAATTATCGTGGAACGGCCTGTTGAAATCTTGGAATTTTTGAAGCTGTTGAGATATTTCCTGACCACCCCAAAACACAGATGGCCAGGAAAAAATTATGGAATCTACTATTCTGATATTGAATTAAACTTGATTAATGCATTAAATGCCGGAGGCATCTCTGGAGAAAATTCCCCTAACCATCGGTCATAGATTTTCTGTATCTCTTTTGTCCGAAAAAGGCGGGAAAGTTCACGATCGGCGACAAGACGAAAGTCTGCATCATTTCTCCTCACTGCCAGGGCAATAGGCTCAAACGTGAACATATCTGGCAGGATCGAAAAGAGACCAGGGTCATCGGCTGATAAAGCCAAGCCAATGAGAACAACCTGATCAGCAGAAAAAGCATCTATTGTTCCTTCTTTCAGGGCATTAAATCCCTCAGCTGTCTCATTTAAAAGAACTATTTCTGCAGTTACTTCTGCTTCCTGAAAGAGTTCTTTTAATCCGACAGCAGTGGTTGTGCCTTTCACAACTCCAATCTTTTTACCATCGAAATTGTTTTTGATTTTACTACCCTTCAGGGTCAGATAGGCACCACCAGTAAGAAATGTAATCTGGGTAAAATCAACCAACTCCCTTCGTGAAAGAGTGTTAGTGGTAGCACCACACAGAATATCAATCTTATTGCCCGACAAAGCATCAAAACGTTCTTCAGCAGTCACAGGGACATATTCAATACTTACATCGCTACCAATTTTCTTTTCTACACCGGCTACAATTCGCTGACAGAGATCAATAGAATAGCCTTCGGGCGTACTATTCTTCTTTATAGAAGACATGGGGGGTAAAGATGTACGGTAACCAATTTTAATTTTTCCTGACTTTTGTATCTGTTGAAGGGTTCCTGTCAACTCTTCAGCTGATGCTGGATTTAAAAATAGTGCGACCATTAAAATGGCCAACAAAACATTTCGCATGTTTACTTTTCTCCTTTTTAGGGTTTGTATAGACCTCTATCGAATTTCAAAAAACAACTGTACCATGAATACTTAGCTGTTCACCTGACCTAGACTCGCCCTTCTTTCTTGTCTCTCCAAAGCAACCATTCGCCTCACAAAAAGGGAGAAGCAGAGCGATTTTTCAGCTCAATCAATATTCATTTGAAAGGTGAAAATACCTTACAGATAATTTCCTTGAAAAAACACAAGAAATCTATCTGTCAACCACTAACCCGGGTAAACCGGAAAATTTTTTTGAGCACGGCACAACTTAAGTCCCTAGCGATTTATTGACTCTTACTTCCGGCTTCGTAGCCTTGATTGTAGGCTTGATCGTGAGATTTTTGTTCGGCCTTCTCATGGTGATCGTAAAGCTAGC
>WTAT01000340.1 GCA_013139415.1 Desulforhopalus sp. | reverse complement strand
TGTTCTTGCTACTGCAGCGTGCGGGACATCCTGGTGGAAAAGAAAATCGGGCGGGAAAAGTTCGAACAGCGAGTGGTACAGACAGTCAACTCATATTTCAGTGGCATCCTCGTACACGCAGATCCCGAAATTATCACCCTTGATAAGACCTTTCATCGGCTCAGTGATATCAGCACCCCTCTGCACTATACCGGCTTTGTCACTAAATCCGAACCACGAGCAGAGAGAGGACAGATCAGGAGAACATTGGGTCTATCGCCTGATGACAAACTGATTGTCGCCAGTATCGGCGGCGGTAATGTGGGAAGTGAACTGCTTCATGCCGTCATCCAGGCGTTTAAAATTCTGGAAGATTCAATGTCTGCCCATCTCCAACTTTTCTGTGGGCCGTACTGTGACCAGAAGATTTATATGGCCTTGCGAAATAACATCCAGAAAAATATTACCGTTGATCGTTTCACCGACTATTTCCCCGAATGGCTGGCAACAGCGAATTTATCGATCTCAATGGCCGGTTACAACACCTGCATGAATCTCGTTCAGTCCGGAATTCAGGCTCTAGTCTATCCTTTTAAGCAAAACAGAGAACAGCGACTTCGGGCAGAAAAGCTTGGCAAGAAAGCTCCGATTACAATCATGGAAGATACTGACCTTACTCCTCACCTTTTAGCGAAGGCGATAACGCGACAACTCAAAAGTCCCGGCTTTGCAACCAACATCAATCTGAAAGGGGCAGAAGAGTCGGTCAAACAATTAGAAATCTGGTATGCGGAGCACTCTACCCATGACTAAACCTGCGTCAGCCCTTTATTCCGTCAACCATTTCAGTATTGATCATATAATCAGTTCTTATATTGACAGGGGCTGTCAACGATCAAGCACCCGTCCATTGGTGTTCTTTAGAGCCGATGATATCGGTATTCCCTCCCACAGCTTCCAACAACTCATTGGATGTTTTCAAAAACATAAACTCCCCCTCTGCCTAGCGACTGTTCCTGCCTGGCTAACCGAAACACGATTGAAAGAACTTCGTCGGTTAACTGGAGTCGTCAGTTCACAGTGGTGCTGGCACCAGCACGGCCGTATCCATCGCAACTTCGAAAAAACCGGCAAGAAACAGGAATTTGGTCCAGCACGAAGCAAAAGTGACATTCATACCAGTCTTACTAAAGGCAAAGAAAGGTTAGGACATCTCCTCGAAAGGGATTTTCACCCTGTTTTTACTCCCCCGTGGAACAGGTGCAACAGCGACACCCTCCAGGCACTAGCCGACCTGGGCTTCAAGGCAATTTCAAGAAGTAAAGGAGCCCGCCCGGAAACAATTGATCAGCTTCCGGATTATCAGGTCAATGTTGACCTGCATACCCGAAAAGAGATGCAACCACACCTAGCCTTGGAAAATTTATTGACGGAAATTGAACTGGGTTTGGCCACGGGTCTATGCGGAATAATGATCCACCACCAGAGAATGAACAGGTCGGCTCTTGAATTACTTGATATTTTACTTGGATTAATACACAGTAACAGAGCACTTAATCCGGTTCATTTTGCTGATCTGTTATAAGCTACCTCCGGTAAACGGGAAAATAAGTCAGGATACAACCAATTATTAAAAATGTTTTATTAAAAATGTTTTAATCGCTTCACCTCTAAAAACAACGAGGATCCATATGCCCGACGCTTATTTTTTGCTTGAAGAACATTATCACAAACTCGCCCGACTGGAACACGCTCTCACCTTTCTTCAATGGGACCACATGGTTATGATGCCTCCTGGAGGCAGTGAACCCCGTTCCAAAGCAATCGCCGAATTGACATCCCTACATCATGAATTTCTTACCTCTGCCAAGACAGGAGACCTGTTACAGGAAGCTGCCGGACAAGCAACAACGCCCAGCCGGAACAGGAGTTTACAGGAGATGGAGCAGGAATACCAACGCGCCATCTGTCTTTCACCTGAGCTGGTAAAAGCCAAATCCCTGGCCGGTTCAAAATGCGAACACGATTGGCGCAACCAGCGCAAAAACAACGATTGGCCTGGTTTTCTAAAAAATTTCAAAGAGGTAGTGGGACTTGCCCAGGAGGAAGCACAGGCTCGACGTGACTTCACCCCCGGCCGTTTTTCCACACCCTATGAGGCAATGCTCGATCTGTATAGTACCGGGGACAGCAACAGTTTTATTGCTGATGTTTTTACAAAACTCAAACATACCCTCCCCGGAATCGTACAACAGGTTGTTGATAAGCAAAAAGGGGATCCGATCCCTGATCTCCAAGGTCATTACCCCATCGACCAACAGCAGTTACTTAACCTGGAACTGATGAAATGTTTGGAGTTTGATTTCGATCAGGGACGGTTGGATGTCAGCTCCCATCCATTTAGTACCGGTTGTCGTGGGGACCAGCGCATCACCACCAGATTCCGGGAAACTGATTTTTTTGATGCGCTCCTGGCGACTGCCCACGAAACCGGACATGCCGGCTACGAAAGCGGCTTACCACTTGAGTGGGACGGTCTGCCCGCAGGGAGCGCACGCAACCTCTGTATTCACGAGAGCCAGAGTCTGCTTTTTGAAAAACAGATATTTTTATCCCGGCCCTTTATCTCCTTTTTCAGCAGCAGAATACATACATTTTTCCCCACAACCGCACCAATCGACGGTTCCCAGCTCTGGGCGGCAGCAACCAGGGTCCAGCCAAGTTACATCCGTGTTGAAGCCGATGAGGTTACCTATCCGTTGCACGTTATTCTCCGATATGAAATTGAAAGCAAGTTGATCAACAACTTCATTCAAGCAGATGATATTCCAGAGATATGGGACGGAAAAATGCAGGAGTACTTCGGCCTATCCACCGCCGGAAACTACCGTGACGGTTGCCTGCAGGATATGCACTGGACCGATGGTTCATTTGGCTATTTTCCTTCGTACACCATAGGTGCGCTCAATGGTGCACAACTCTTTGCCGCCATTCGGCGCGCCCATCCAGACTGGCAGGAAAAACTTGCCGACGGCGATGTCAATTTCATCCGGAACTGGTTAAGAAAGACAATCTGGGCTAAAGGTTCTACCATGGACTCCCAGGACATCATTCGATCTGCGACCGGTGAATCAACCAATGCAGATTACTTCCTCCAGCATATCCAGGAGCGCTATATCGACGAACTTTATTAACCACAGTAGCCATTCCACCTCTCTTTTCATAATTCTGCCTTCATAGCTACTTTGCAAGAAGATACATTGACAAGTTATTGTTTAAAAACTAGATTTGATTGTGTAGTGATTTACCGGCCCCTGGAATAACCATCTGTGTCGCGGCTTACCAATCACAGACTACCCCCCTACTGAACACCGGAACTGAAGCTATGAGACGACTTGTCGAGCTGCCGCTCTCCAAATCCTTCCAGATGGCCTACCAGTCAATCCGGGTTCGTTTTTTTCGCTCATTGATCACCACCACCAGTTTGGTCCTTGCCGTAGCTTTTCTCACTTTCACTCAGACCGGAAATGAAATAAACCAAGGCTTAGTTACCTCCCAAAATCCTGCATTTATTCAAATCCTCACTAAAATCGGTTATGACGTAACTCCCGGTGCTGCCAGCATAGGGAGCTCCGCCAAACAGCGCTGGATCGTTATCCTCTCCCTGCTGGTTTGCGTTGTCGGAATAATCAACGCCCAGCTGATGTCGGTGACCGAACGATTTCGCGAGATAGGTACCCTGAAATGTCTGGGAGCGCTTGACCGATTCATCGTCAGGATATTTGTTATCGAAGCTACATTGCAGGGACTGGCAGGTGGTATAGTAGGTGCCTTACTTGGAGCTCTTGTGGCTTTTTCTGCATCAATCATCAGGTTTGGTCTCTCTTCGGCATCTTTTATGCCATGGTCGGACATTGGGACAACTGTTTTTTATGCTGTCTGTATAGGGACTGGACTCAGCCTGCTGGGTGTCCTCTACCCGGCAATTGTTGCCTCCCGAATGCTACCGGTAGAGGCAATGCGGGTCGAGCAATAAACAGTCATTCTGTATAAACCTATATTAAGAGGCGGGCTTCAACATATGACCGAAAAGAAAAAAATAGTCCGGGTTACCGGAGTAACCAAGGATTTCGATCTCGGTAAAATCGTTGTCAAGGTCCTTAAAGGTATCGACCTGGAGATTGAAGAAGGAAAATATATATCTATCATGGGTCCTTCAGGATCTGGTAAGTCGACTCTCTTCAACATGATTGGCGGGCTCGACAAACCGACAGAGGGAAAGGTCTTTATCGACGAGGTGGATATCGCCCAGCTCGACGCCTATGAACTTGCCTGGCTGCGGTGTCGAAAAATTGGTTACATCTTCCAGACGTTCAACCTTATCCCAGTCATGACGGCTCTTGAAAATATCACCATTCCCATGACCTTCGCCGGGGTGTCAAACGACGATGCTCTTCGTCGCGGTATGGAACTGCTCGACCAGGTTGGGCTGACCGGCAGGCATACTCATCGACCTTCCGAGCTTTCCGGTGGTCAGCAGCAGCGTGTGGCTGTCGCCAGAGCACTTGCCAACAGCCCGGCCATCATTTTGGCTGATGAACCGACGGGGAACCTGGACTTGACGACTGGAGAAGACATTATCCGGCTTTTAAAAGAACTCAGCCTGGAACGGGGGGTCACGGTAATTTCCGCAACCCATGACTATAAAATGCTCAATGTATCAGACCAAGTCGTCTGGATCAGAGACGGTCAGGTAGATAAAATTCAACAAAGAGACGAACTGGATATACGAACTGGCGGACTGGAAAGCGCCACTCACTAACGCCTCCGACCTCTGCCGTCAATTTTAATCAGGAGACACCCCGTTTCGGCAATGAAAATAGCTTCATTCTTTCTCATCCTCATCCTCTGTCTGGTCGTGCATCTCTTTTCTCCTGCACGCGCGGAGACAGCTGTTGATGAACATTCTCTGCGCGAAACGATTGAGACCCTCAGCAGTTTTGGCAGTAGAACTACGGGATCACCGGGATACGAGAAGGCTGCAGCTTTTGTAGAAAAAAAACTACAAACCCTTGGTCTTGAACCACAATCGTACTTTTACGAACTCCCCATCCGGCGTTTTCTTGGCGCGGAACTTATCTCAGGGGACCACAAACTCCCTTTAGTACCAATTACCAATAATGCTGTTACCCCGGAAGCAACAGATGGTACACTCTCGGCACCTCTCTATTATGTCGGTAAAGGTCAACTACAGGAAATTGATGGCAAAGATATAGCAGGCAGCATCGTCCTGATCGACTTCGATTCCGGCAGGAACTGGCAGCTCCTTGCCTCTTTAGGGGTAAAGGCGGCTATTTTCCTACAGGGAGACAACAGTCAGGGACGTATCTTCTTTTCTGAAAAGCAGGAACTGACCCCACTGCAGTTCCCTTGTTTCTGGATGAAAAGAGACCAGGCTATTGATTTTTTTGGACCGCTACTCAACCAAAAGACACCCCTCGTCCCCAGAGTAGAACTCCAGTCACGTTGTGTTTGGGAGAATTATCTTGCTAAAAACCTCTACACGCTCATTGAGGGGACAGACCCACAACTTAAACAAGAGCTTCTCATCATCGAGGCATTCTTTGATAACGAAGAATTTGTCTACGCAAACTCTCCCGGAGCAGACGCAGCCACCTCAATCGCCACCTTCCTTGAAATCGCCAAATCTCTGGTGAAGGCTCCACAGCAACGATCCATCATGCTGGTAGCCACCAGTGGTCAGGCCCAGACCCTGGCTGGAATGCGGGACATGATCTGGAGTACCAACGCCAGATCCAAGGATTTGCGTAAACAAAAGCGTCAGCTGCAAAAAACAATAACCCAGGGAAAATCAACTCTGGAGATGTTGCATGGACTGGATTTTCCACTCTCAGAAGATAGCAAAAGGGACGAACTGTTAGGGGCCGCTATCAAACACAGCCTGGACCAGGCAGTCGATCAGGTTTCAAGGCAACTCATGCAACTGAGGCTCAGCGAGCAGACGGACGAAACAAATCTCTTGATAAAGAACACTGCACGCCAGCGGCTTCACTATAGAAGACTCGGATGGGCAGAGAGCTTTCACAACCTGCCGTCCGCAGAATCGGAGCTTTTTGAACATATAATCCCCAGAGTCATTACCAGAAATGAACGGATCCTGAAAGATGCCGGGCGCCAACTCAAAGCGTTACAGTCCGCTTATACCTTTCGTAACCTGGTCCGGGACTACGAGGTGGCGGCGATTGTCAGCCTCCATCTTTCCAGCCATGGCAATGGAGTGGGAGCTTTTCATCGTGGATGGCTCTACAATCTCAAGCAGACAATTAATAGAACCTCGATTTACAGCCCCATCGCTGAAATTCTTGAAGCCGCAGGGGAATCACCCATAGGAAGGGCTAAATATCAGGACACCCTTCGCCCAAGCCATCTGCGCAGCTGGGACTCCTGGTTTTTCGACAAACCTAACTTAGGTGGAGAAGTCAGTGCCCTTGCCGGCTACCTTGGCCTTAGCCTGGTGACAACAGGAGACGGCCGGATGTTATGGGGAACACCTGTGGACACTGCGGAACAAGTAGATTGGCCCTATCTCCTCGACCAGGTCCAACTAGTGGAAGGACTTTTATTGGGCCTCTCCCAAGCCCCAAAACTGCATAACGACAATTATCCCAGAGACGGTTTTGTCGCAGTTACCGCTCGCACCAACCTGCTGCTGCAAGGGGAGTTATTCGCCAACTATCCCGCCCGCGACACGACCATTCTTGCCTATCAGGGCAGCAACAAATATTACGCCATGGTCGATGAGTCCGGCTATTTCATGATTAAAGGGTTGGCAGATAAAAAGCATGTCCTTGATAAACTTATTATCGAAGGATACCGATTCGACGAAGCTACCGGTAAGGTCATCTGGGCAATTGATAAGAAAGAGACAGGTAAGGCCAATTACCGGCTCAAGCTACTGCGTAAATCGATGCAGACGGATCTGGTGATGTTCAACTGTCGGGAGACCACTCTTTTCGATCTGCTTGAACCCCGGAGTTTTGCCTATATGACCAAACTCCATCTCTTTGACGGCAGACGGGATGCGCCACCTGAACATTACTGGTGGAGCCGAATCGACACCCGGGACTCGATCATTTCCTCCATCTACACAGAACCCGGCACGCGCTTAAAACTCACCCTTTCGGATACAGTACTTACCAACAAGATGATCCTTACCAACGGTTCCGAAGAAAAGAAACTCGGTCTGGGCTATCTGGTTGATCAATACCCATCCATCCCCAACACCAACTATCACGCGGCAAAGGACGCCTGGACTCTTCTCGGCCCCCGCATCGATAACCTCGAAACCCACGGTATCTATGACACACGAATTAACGACCTGAAAACCAGTGGATTGAGTGCTCTTGCGACCAGTGCTGAGAATTTCAAAACCTTTAATTACTCTGTGGCCCGAGAAGCGGCAGGTGAAGCCCTTGCTCTTGCGGCCAGGGTCTATGTGCAGATCGAAAGAACCCAAAAAGACGTACTTTTCGGTGTCCTCTTCTATATTGCTCTCTTCGTTCCCTTTGCCTTTGTCATGGAACGTTTTCTTTTTAATTTCGCAACGATTTATAAGCGAATCATTGGCTTCTGCGTGATTCTGGTGCTGCTCATAGCTGTCATCTACAATGTACATCCGGCCTTCGATCTGGCCTACAGCCCGATGGTGGTCATTCTCGCCTTTTTCATCATCGGGCTCTCTTTCATGGTCACTTTAATCATCTTTTTCCGCTTCGAGGATGAGATGATCCTCCTCCAACGACGTTCGACCCACAAGAGCCCGGAAGAAATCAGTCGCTGGAAGGCATTTGTCGCCGCATTTTTTCTCGGCGTCTCCAACCTGCGGAGACGACGACTACGAACTATTCTCACCTGCACTACCCTCATTATTCTAACCTTTACCATAATGAGTTTCACAACCATCAAGTCCAACCGCCAACAGGTCCGACTGCCATTCCAATCCCAGGCCCCCTACCATGGCCTTCTGCTGAAACGAGTCAACATGCAGAGCCTGCCACCCCAGGCAACTGATATCCTCGTCAGCAGCATGTCGACAATAAATCGACCGGCCCCCAGAATCTGGCTGGAAGGTAAAGACCTTTCCCGTCCGGTCAGTGTACCGCTTAGGCGAGGAGACACTGAAATCGACATTCAGGGCCTTATCGGCCTGAGTCCAAATGAAGCGTATGTCACCAGGCTTGACACCCTCCTGACAACCGGGCGATGGTTCACCGATGATGACCGGACGGCTATCATTCTTGAAGAACAGATGGCCGCCCGGCTTGGAATAAGTACAAACCCTGACCAGACCATTTTATTATGGGGGTTTCCGTTCACAGTTATCGGTACATTCAAGGCTGAGGATTTTGAAAAAGCAATTGACCTTGATGGAGAACCGCTCACCCCTGTCATCTTTCCAGAAGAGGCGGGAACAGAGATGACAGAAGAAGAAATGGAGGCCCTGGAATCCGGAGACGACGTCCGCTCCTTACAGAGTAGATACAGACACATCTCTGCGGGGCAGACGGCTATCATCCCTGCAAAGACACTGCTTGCCGCTGGTGGCAAACTGAAAAACATTGCCGTTAAACCCGCAAATCCTGCTGAAATCGGCGACATTGTCAGCAGGTTGACCGATAGATTCAATCTGGCAATTTTTACTGGCGAGGAGGACGGGGTCTGGCTGTATAATATCAGTGACACCATGAATTACAGTGGTGTCCCCAACATCATTATCCCGCTGCTTATTTCGGTCCTCATCGTCCTGAACACCATGATAAGTTCCGTTTATGAGCGTAAAGGTGAGATCGCGGTATACACCTCAGTTGGTTTAGCCCCCTCTCACGTCGGTTTTCTCTTCGTCGCCGAGGCAATGGCCCTTGCCGTTATTTCCGTGGTTATCGGCTATCTGGTGGCCCAGGTTTCTGCTGCTTTTCTTGCGGCAACCCCTCTCTGGGCCGGCATCACAGTCAATTACTCTTCGGGGGCCGGCGTTGCCGCCATGATACTGGTGATCACCGTCGTCCTCATCTCGGTACTATATCCTGCCAGGGTTGCAGCCCGTATTGCCATTCCTGATGTCAATAGAACATTCAAACTCCCCGAACCAGTCGACAATACAATCGGGGTCACCCTGCCGTTTCTAATGAAATACAGGGAACACGAAAGCATAGGAGGATTCATTTACGAATACCTGGTCAGTCACCGGGATGTGTCCCACGGGATTTTTTCGACAGGTCCGGTAGAGATAGTGTTCAGCTGTTCAACGGTGGATGAAATCCATAAAATGGTCGCTGAATCCGATAGGCCCACCGACTTGAGATGCTTACATATACGCTCAAACGTATGGCTCGCGCCCTTCGATTTCGGAATTATGCAGACCGTAGACATCCAGTTTTGTCCCGCACTCGAGGGCCAGGAATTTCTTGAAATAAAAATCACCCTGCGCAGACAGTCCGGAGAATCTGCGGTCTGGCAACGCATTAACACCTCATTTCTCCATGAAATACGAAAACAGCTGCTGGTTTGGCGCTCATTCGATGATGAAGCCCATGAGCAGTTGCAAGACTCTTTTAAAAAAGTTATCGCCGACAAAGGCCTTGCACCGGAGGTCATCTGACATGCAGAGTTCTCAGCAGAGTCCTACATTTAGATCAATCCGTTTGCGGGCTCCAGTTATTGGCCTCTTCCTGGCGATTGCCATTTGTCTGCTCACTCCATATAATAATATTTACCTGCGAGCGACTCCACTCGGTGGTGGGCATTTCCCCCTCGCGCCCTTTTTCATTTTTCTGTTCCTGGCCATCTGTATCACTCTGGTTTCCAGAATCTTTCGATCTTCACTGCTGCTCACTGGTCCGGAACTGCTCATTCTCTGGATAGAAATGGTTATCGGATCGGGTATCGCCTACACCGGCTTTGCCCGCACCTTTCTCATCAACTTAACCGCCCCCATACATTTTGCAACTCCTGGAAATCGTTGGGAAGAAATACTCCACCCACTTATTCCACCGGCTTTAACCCCAACCGACCCTGGAGCTATCAAACTTCTTTATAACGGCCTTCCCGGCGGCCGGGATATGGGCTGGTTGGAGGTGGCGGGCGCCATCCCCTGGGATGCATGGCTGGCACCTCTTTTCCTCTGGGGAATGTTTATACTCCTTTCTTACCTGGTCATGCTTTTTCTTATCAATATTCTCTCCAGACAATGGATTCATAATGAGCGGATGAATTTCCCTCTGCTCAAGGTCCCCGAAATGATCAGTAAGGCGGTGAGTGAGGGAAAAACAGGGAGTTTTTTCTTCAATCGCTTTCTCCTCACCGGACTGTCTATTCCAGTTTTTCTCCATCTAATAAATGGCTTAAACCTTTACCACCCAACGATTCCGCCAATTCCGACCCTCTTTTTGGCCGGACCCTATTTTTCTGACAGCGGTATCCTCACCGGTTTTCAAAAACTAAAAATCTACCTGTATCCGTCCTTTATAGGCTTTGCCTTTCTAACATCCCGGCAAATCTCTTTTTCCTTCTGGTTCTTCTTTTTGGGTGGTTGCCTGTTGTACGGCATCCTCGACCTGCTTGGCTACTCCATCCCGGTATCCGAGTTGGGTGTCACTTTTGGTCCTACCCTGGCCCGCCCTGCAGAAATGCAGATGATTGGAGCCTATGGCATCTTTTTCCTGTTCCTCGTCTGGTTGGCACGACTCCACCTGCTCGATGTATGCAAACAATCCTTGTTTCTCAGTAAACCCTCTCCAGGGAGATCAGAATGGTTCGATGTACGAATCTCCTTCTGGGGGGCGATCTTTGGTTTTACAGCGATTATCTGGTGGTATATCTGGCTCGGCATGGCTCCAACCACTGCGGTACTGGTGGTAGGTGCATTTTTTATGATCATGCTGGTAGCAACCCGAATCATCTGCCAGGGGGGACTTGCCTACTTTACCCTCACAGCAGCCCCCACCGACGGCATGATTGCCCTGTTCGGTACCAAGTTGTTTGCCGGAGCCAGCGGTCTTCTTGCCGGAATGAGTCAGAAGGTTCTTTTTGTTGACCTGCGGGAATCGCTGCTGCCTTCTCTTCTTCACGGACGTCATCTCCAGCAAAACCGAGGCCCTGCCCTGCTGCTTTTTTCAGGCCTGGCAGCAACCATTGTGGCCTCCATGACCGCATCCATTTTAGCCATGATGACCCTCTGTTACCGGTACGGCATCCGTGAACTGCAACTGGACTGGGCCAGTCAGACCACGACCGCAGTTTATGAAAATATTTACCGCATCGTCGCCATGGAAACCAGCACCGGCAACTGGATCTATATCTTTGCCCTGGCGGGAGCTTTAGCGATGCTCCTCTTGGTCACCTGTTATCACAGGCTCTATTGGTGGCCCATTCATCCGATTGGTTATCTCACCACCTACAGCTCTGCCATGCGCATCCTCTGGGTGAGCTTTTTTATTGGCTGGGCCTGTAACGCCTTGTGCATGCGATATGGCGGGATTACACTTTTCAAGAGACTGCAATTTTTTTTCATCGGCCTGATAATCGGCGATTTTCTCATGGGAGGCGGTTGGGCACTGGTAGGGTTGTTTACCGATGTTAGTTATCAGGTCCTCCCGGATTAACACCATAGAAATTATTGCTCGACATGGAACTAACACCGGTAAAAGGTAAAATAAGCAGGAACTCTTTTTAGTCCCCCCTCGAGGGGGATAAGTGCCTCGAAGGTCTCTCTACGTTCGCTACCTGGAGGTTACTTTAAGTTCCTAATTTCAAAACACTCTCCAGATTTCTTGTTTTTTATACCCCTCAGGTAAGCGACTGACTCCGAGGGGGTATTGAACTGAATGACAGGCCTTCTGTAGTACTCAGTTTAGTGCCCCCTTGAGGGGTGAGGCACTAAATTCCCCTCTACGGGATATGACATATGTATGACGATAAAGAATTAAAAGAATATCGCGATCTGCTTCCACCTCCCGATCACTTTGAAGAAGGGTTTGACTGGAAAACCATCATCGGTGCGATCTTCATCGGCTTTTTAATGATGCCTGGATCGATGTATCTCCAGTTGGTAATCGGCCAGGGCATCGGTCCAGCTGCCCGCTGGGTAACTATTATTTTGTTTGCCGAGATCGCCAAACGAGCGCACTCTGACCTAAAACAACAGGAAATATTCCTCCTCTACTATATGGCAGGCGCAGCTCTGGCCTCTCCTTTTTCCGGGTTACTCTGGAGTCAATACCTGGTTCAGTCAGATGCCGCGAGAATGCTTGGGGTCACCGAGTTCATCCCTTCCTGGATCGCACCTGGACCGGAGTCCCAGTCGATGCTGGAACGGTCATTTTTCCATAGAGACTGGCTGATCCCGATTCTCCTGCTGGTAGGTTCACAGATTATTCAGCGCATCGACCATTTTGGTCTTGGCTACGCCCTCTATCGGATTACCTCGGATGTTGAAAAACTGCCGTTTCCCATGGCCCCGGTCGCTGCACTTGGAACCATGGCGCTAGCCGAATCAGCAGAAGAAAAGAAAGAGAGTTGGAAATGGCGGGTATTTTCCATAGGAGGAGTCATCGGCCTGGCCTTCGGCTTTATTTATGTTGTACTGCCAATAATCTCAGGGCTGATCTTTACCGAGCAGATCAGGCTCATCCCGATACCGTGGATTGAACTTACCCGATATACCGAAGATATCCTGCCGGCTGTCGCCACCGGCTTACAGCTTGACCTTGGGCTTCTTTTTGTCGGCATGGTCCTCCCCTTCTGGGCTGTAATCGGAGGCCTTATCGGCCTGATCATCACCATCATCCTCAACCCAATGCTCTATTCCGCTGGAATCCTGACAAGGTGGCACCCGGGCATGGCCACCGTTGACACAGTATTTGCCAACAACTTTGATTTCTATATGAGCTTTGGTATCGGTCTGGGGCTGGCAATTGGCCTGATAGGAGTCTGGTCTGTAATACATTCATTTCGTGGAAAAGATGGCAACAAGGGTACTCTCCATGACCTGTTCAATCCGCCGGCAGGCCGTGGTGATTTCAATTTCTGGATTGCCATTGGTATTTATTTCTTTTCAACACTCGCCTATGTTGCACTGTGTGTTTGGCTGGTACCTTCTTTCCCGTGGATTTTCTTTCTCGCCTACGGTTTTATTTACACCCCGATCATTTCCTACATCACCGCCCGAATGGAAGGTATCGCCGGACAGTTCGTCAGCCTCCCCCTCGTTCGAGAAGCAAGCTTTATTGCCGGTGCCCGTTTTTTCGGCTACCAGGGGATTGAAATCTGGTATGCACCCATACCCATCCACAACTATGGCGAGGCAACCGTCCAATTCAGGCAGATCGAACTGACCGGTACCTCCTTTCGGGGCATTATTAAAGCGGAACTGTTGGTCTTTCCCATTGTAATGATAGCCAGCCTGGTATTCTCACAATTTATCTGGCGGCTGGCTCCTATTCCTTCTGCTAATTATCCTTTTGCCCAGGAACTATGGCATCTGCAGGCCTTAAACACCCTGCTCATGCAGACATCCACATTGGAAGGTAACTCGATGTTCTATCAGGCCTTAAATGGTTCAACTGTCTTTTCCGGTCTCGGGTTTGGCCTTGTAATGTATATGGTACTCAGCCTTTTCGGCTTACCAGTGCTGCTCATCTATGGCGTGGTACGGGGCCTAGGTCAATCCACTCCCCATGGTATGATTCTTGAAGTCGCCGGAGCCCTGTTAGGCAGGTATTTTTTCCTGAAAAAATACGGTCCGATGTGGCGTCAATATGCCCCGGTACTGCTTGCCGGATTTTCCTGCGGCATGGGTCTTAGTGGTATGTTTGCCATGGGTTTTGCCCTCATTATGAAGTCCCTTGGTCATATGGCTTATTAGTGACTTAGAAATTCTTTTTTGATTTTCACCCTTTTTTTGGGTGAAAATCAAAAAAGAATTTCGTGAAGGAACTTATCCCCCTTCAGGGGGATGGGAAGGATGTTATAATAAATTATGTTTACCAAGGTTAAATCGTTAATGTTCAACGTAGCTCTAATAAACCACCTGCTGAAGCAACTTGACAATTCCTCCTATGAACCCATAATTTTAAGCTGGGGCTGAGTAAAAATATCAATCAAAGATATGACGAGACGACCTATGGCAACAATACAAAATGTACTACGATGGATCGTAGTTTTTGGCTTCACAATTTCAGTATTTCCTCTCCTGGCCGCAGCAG
>WTAT01000539.1 GCA_013139415.1 Desulforhopalus sp. | reverse complement strand
TTTTTCTCTTTTTCGATTTTGGCTCAAGTCCCAAAAACAGATTTTTGAAACCGAAATGATCAAGGAAATAGAAAAATTCATCAAACAGCCCGGCCTCGCCCAAGCCGTAGACCTCATGGATGTCTTTGCCATCTGCAAGTTCCCGGGCAATTCCTGCCTGGTCTCTGCCAGCAGTATGCCAAGCCAGGCGGTCTGCTATATTTTTTGCTGCATCCTTGATGGTCTCCATAATGATCAGATAGCAGATTCGTTACGGAATTGCAAATGAGCACAGAGCTTATCTTACTGTTATAGCGTGATAATATGGATGCACAGGATGGCCTGTATTCGACGATAAGTGTATTGCACGAGAGGGGGTGTACACGCAGTGCAGAACAAACGACAGGCGGCCTCCTATGTGGCTTGTTCGACCTCTTTTAAGGCTATTGAGAAAAAATCCGGCCCGGCATTTTTTTTACACTTCACAGGAAAATATTTTGAATTATGCGGAAAAAATTGGATTTCGACAGTCTCTTATATGGAATATCCAGAGGGCACCTGAATTTGCATTGGCATTTCCGGGTGAGACGGTTAGGGCAGATGAGTTGAGTGTTATTGCCTGGGTTTTACCGCAGGCTGAGCATACCCGTATGGCACACAGGAAGGCTGAGGCTATGCCCAGCATTGAATGGAGCAAGGCACGGCACTATGGTGAAAAGGTAAATGAAAAGCTTCGCCTTCATATTGTCGATCTGCTTTTGGCCGATGGCTTGATTACTCCTGCCGGAGCCATTTCCGAGGCGGGGCATGATAAGGTTAAGTGCAAGGAGTATATCCGTAACGTGACCGCCGTTTACGTGGAGCGGGAGCAGCTAGGTTTCAGGGTGAACATTTGCGGCTTGTGTCAGACGAAGGTACCGTGTGAAGCCAGGAACCCTCTTGCGAGAAAGAAACGGTGAAAATATGACTATAAAGCCAGGCGTGCAGGATTTACAGCAGTCTTTGCCGTAGATTCATTTGTGGTTATCTGGTAATTAGTTAGTGCCTTACTCCTGTTTACCGGAGTTAGTCTATATTGAACAACGCCAATTTTTTTTACGACCCAGAAAGGGTTTGTCCATATTTCCATCCATGGCCACAATATGAGTCACAATATGAATAACACAACCTTTGTGTATCGGCCGTTGCCACATTTTGCCAGGAAGCTCGAACAGGTGCAGGGGCAGGATCCACTCGGTTATACACGTATCAGCAAGGTCATTGACCGCCTTCTTGTCGCTCCCGACAATTCAGACGGCAAGATGCGGGGGCTCTATAACGGCCGCTTTAAAAAATACGTAGGACGAAAAGATTATCGCCTTATTTATTACTGGTGTCATCTCTGCCGCAAAGAAAACAGGCGCCTGGAACAGAAATGCGATGGTTGCGACGAACTGCCGGATAACAGTGTTATATTCTTTGACCTTTACCATAAAAAGGATATGAAGAAATTCAAGGAATTGTAACTCTGGATTTTATCAAGTTTATGATATGTCAGGAAAAAGCACCTCTCACATTATAGCTCTGCGAGCTTAAATGATTGTTTAGTTCCCGCCGCCCGGCTTCTCTATTTTCAGAACAAATGGAATGCCGAGAAAGCCGACAGTTGCACAGAGGATATAGGTCTTCTCAAGGCCAATCTGATCTGCGACAAACCCCACCAGGACGACAACCGCCGAACGCGCAAGAAAGCTTATCATCATAAAGACACCATTTGCCGAGGAAGAGCCGTCTTCGGAAAATTCCTGTACCATGGCAAGCATCACCGGTGTAGTTGAAGGTAGAGAGAAACCAGTGAGCATGAGAAGCGGAAACTGGAGCCAGCCGGAGCTATTGATAAAGAGTAATAGTGAGATTGGCGCCAACACCAGACAAAAGAGCAGCATTTTTTTCCTGCCAAAACGATCGCTGAGTGTTCCTACAGTCATTATTCCGGCGACTCCTGCCGCCTCGAAGACAGAAAGAGAAATTCCTGCAAGCCAGATGTCGTTGGTTTTCTGGATGATGTATAAGGGAAGAAATGTGCTCATGGACGCATGCATGAAGCCACGGAAAAGGACAATTGCCGCAAGTGGGCCCAGGAGTCCTTTCATTTCCAGACAGGTTCTGCGGATGGACGGTGTCTCACGATGATTCACCGCCAAAGGGATATCCTTAAATTTTATAAACATCACCAGTGATGCAATAATACCAAAAAACATTACCGGGTAATATCCATCAAAGCCCAGGATTGAAACCACGGCGATGATTATAATCGGACCTACGGTTCTGGCAAGTTCGCCTCCAGTCATATAAAAACTCATCCCCCTGCCTGTTTTGCTGCCGGCAACCCGGTAAACCATAACAGGAGCAGGAACGTGAAACAGGGAGACACTGATACCTGTAAAAAAAAGCAGGATCATCAACACCCCGTAATGCGGGGCAAGCCCAAGAAGTGACATCGGGACGGCGGTGAGCATTGGGGCCAAAATGATGAAATATCTGACGCTCATGCGGTCGGCGAGCTTTCCTATAAAAGGATTCAACAGCGCAGGTATTTGCATGATCGTGGAGAGCAGACCTGCCTGGGTCAGAGAGAGTGAGAATTTCTCAATTATAAATGGCAGGAGGGGGGCAAGAAAGCTTGAGTAGACGTCATGAATAAAGTGACACATTGAAAGCAGGAGCACTCTGCCTGTCTGAAAGGTGCCGTTTTGAGGTTTGTCATTACTCTTCGACATGGTTATTTCCGTTGGGATTTATCTGCTTTGTTTCTGTTTACTGATTGAGTCTAATACCCCACAAGGGGGTACTGAAAAGAGCACCCCACAAGGGGGGATTGAATTGAATGACAGGCTTGCAGGAGTACTCAGTTCAGTGCCCCCTTGAGGGGTAAGGCACTAATTACAATATCGGTGCCGGAAAGCCAGTTTTATTTGCAAATACACAAAAAAACAGATTTTGAACATTGGTAATGTAAAGGTTTTGACCTACGTCAATGCGCTTCAATCGCCTGTGTTTTATTTTTAAGGCTCATCATGCAGACACCTTTAAGTGCTAATACCCCACAAGGGGGTACTGAAAAGAGCACCCCACAAGGGGGTACTGAAAAGAGTACCGTCGAGCGGCATTGAAAAGAACACCCCTCAAGGGGGTATTGAACTGAATGACAGGAAATCTGGAGTAAGGCACTAAGGATCAGACATCAAATTACAATAACAGGAGTGTGGGATATGTCAGGATGCGGTTGTGGATGTGGCAGTAACAGTAACAGTGGCGGGCCTTTTTCTAAAGGAAAAGAGCTGGTAGAATTTGTCTTTCATGCCCATGGAGGTACTGTGAGGGATCAGGAGATCCAGCAGGGTCCAATCGAAACGGTCTGCCAGGGGTGTAAAGCAAGCTTTGTCCTTGAAACCTACCTTGGAAAGTGCCCGGAATGTGGTGGGGTGCACGCCGTTGCCCCCATGTGTCCGACAGCCGAAAAAATCCAGTTTGCTGGTCTGGATTACACCTTACCGGCCTGACGAGGTCCGTACCACTCTTGTCAGGGGATTATTTTTTCTTCTGGCAAGAGTGCAGGCAGATATCTTAAATTGTTACTGCCTTGATAAGTGATTATCTGTGAACAAAGGCTGAGAAGTAACATGGGAACACTGATACTAGGAGGATGTCCGAGAATAGGCATTTTATCTAAAACCGAGGCATTTTCAGAAAACAAGCACAGTCATATATTTGATATTACGAGCATTGTTTTCTGGAAATAACGAAGAGTTTGGGTAAAAGGGCATTCTCGGACAACCTCCTAGAGATGATTCTTATAGGCTATAGACGGAAGGTGGTGTAAAACCATAACCTTGGGAAGGTGATACCTGTAACAGGCACTATTAATAGGAACCTCTTAATACTACAGCGACATTTGGACTAGACATCCCAAATAACATCTGGTAACATGGCATCAACAGGGACGCATGACCGGGGCCAAGGCAGTTTGCTTGAATATGAGAACGCATATTTCAGAAGAACAGGAGAAGTGTGCCATTGCTCCGTCAAGTTGCCACAAC
>WTAT01000108.1 GCA_013139415.1 Desulforhopalus sp. | reverse complement strand
TACGAGGTATTGAAAAAAGCCACGCAAGGCGTAGATCACCCTGTTTATTGTATTCCGGTCTATTGCAAGATCTGTCCGCATCTTCAGGAAGAACAGAGGTGTCAAGGCCTCGAGCGTAGTCACTTTTTCCGTCACCATGTAACGATCTAATAGTCTCAGCCTGGCCACTGCTTTTGTGGTATAACCAAGGCTTTCCCGATATTCGATGTATTGCTCCATCTGTGGTGCCAGGAAACTTTCAAACGAGTTCGCCAAGAATAACCCTCCTCATGAGTTTGAGATGAATATGGAGGTATCTATTTGTTGCTTCAATGTCGTCATGACCAAGCATTTCCTTAATCTCAAAGACAGAGATCCCAGCTTCCAGCAGATGCTGTGCATAGGTATGACGCAGTAGTTGTGATAATCTAAAATTGACCAGGAAAGAGGTGTTGTGATAACCGAAAATTGACCACCACAAGGAAATCCATTATTAAGACATATTTTACAAATTATTAGTCACAATAATGGAGGTAAAGGAGATTGCTAAAGGTGGATCAATATGAACTAATAAGAACATCTCACCGAGTATACAAAAAAGGCATCAGTGAGATATCACGAGAGACCGGACATTCACGCAACACAATTAAAAAAGCTATACGAGGTGAACCCTGGGGTTACAAGCAGCGTTCCAAACAGCCCTATCCAGTATTGGGATCTTATCTGGAAATCATTGACCAGTGGTTAGAAAATGATAAAAAGAATCCTAAAAAACAACGACACACAGCTCGGCGAATTTATAACCGTCTTGTGTCAGAACACGGTTATGAAGGTGCAGAGTCAACAGTCCGCAAATATGTTCGTGAGGCTAAAGTACGCCTTGGCGTAAATGGGCCGGCCGCGTTTATTCCACTTGACCCTGAGTCAGGAGTGGAAGCGGAGGTTGACTGGGGCAGTGCCACCGCAATAATAGGAGGCGAAACAAGACAGCTGAAATTTTTCTGTATGCGTTCTAAATACTCAGGGAAACATTTTGTCCGTTTCTATCCCTGTGAACGGCAGCAGGCCTTTTTTGATGCCCATATTCATGCATTTCTTTTTTTCGGCGGGGTCTTCCCTGTACTGATCTACGACAATCTGACAACAGCAGTGCAGAAAGTTCTGAAAGGCAAGAAACGGATCGAGCAGGAATCGTATAGCAAGTTTAAAGCATACCACAATTTCAACTCCCGTTTCTGTACACCAGGTGAAGGGCATGAGAAAGGTGGTGTTGAGGGTATAGTTGGCTTTGCCCGGCGCAATTATATGGTTCCCGTGCCGGAAGCTCCCAGCCTGGAAAAGTTGAATCAGCGATTACTTGATGAGTGTTTATCTTACGGAACCCACACTATAGACGGTCGCAGTAAAACGGTTAACGAACTGTTTGAGGCAGAAAAAGATAGTTTAATTGAAAGTCCGGACATCCCCTTTAGCAATATCCAGATATACGATGGCAAAGCCGACAAATATGCCACTGTAGTGGTGGATAAAAACCGGTACTCAGTACCGACTCGTTATGCCGGTTTTAAAATGCGAGTTTTATTGTATGTGGATCGGGTAGAAATTTATTATGGGAGTAAGAAGTTATCCAGTCATGAAAGAGTGTATGGAAACAATAAGTGGATCCTTGACCCAGGACATTACTTGGAACTGATTCAGCAACGACCAATGGCCTTCAACAGTGCACGTCCAATTCGACAATGGCGGCAGTCCTGGCCAAAGGTTCTTGAACAGCTTTTGTCAAGATTCTGTGCTTCCCAAGGAGAAACCAAAGGAATAAAAGACTTCATTTCTGTTCTCATGCTCTACCAGAATCACGATTCCAGCGAGATTGATGCGGTTGTAGATTTAGCGCTGCAGTCATATATCAGTTCCAGCGAAGGCGTGAAACACCTTTTGATATACACCAATAGCAAAGACTTACAGCAAGCTCCTTTAGACAGCTGGTCATCATTACCGGATGCCGATTTAGAGGATTATGCTCCACTGGGAGGTATCCAATGAATCCAGGTACACTTATGACCCTCAAGCAGAACTTAAAGTCGTTGAGACTGTCAACCATGGGTCAGGAAATTGAGGCCAAGGTGCGTCACGCTAAAGAAGGGGGTATTGGCCATGAAGAGTTTTTGTTAGAACTCACAGAAACAGAACTACAGGTAAGGTCGGAAAACAGACAAAAACGGCGGCTTCGAGAAGCAAAGTTTCCCCTCATGAAGCCATTTGAAACCTTTGACTTTGATTCAGCCCCTGATCTTGACAATGCCTTGTTTCGTGAGTTAGCAACATGTAATTTTATCAAGGAAAAGCGCAACATTGTCTTTCTTGGTCGAAGCGGTACCGGCAAGACCCATATGGCAACAGCCCTTGGCATAGAATCCTGCCAAAACAACTACAAAACCCGCTTCGTTACCGGCTATGGTTTGGTTAATGAGCTGATAGAAGCCAGGAAAGAAAAAGATTTAACCAGAGTACTCCAAAGGTATACCCGGTATGACGTTCTTATCCTTGATGAACTTGGCTATGTACCTTTTTCAAAGGAAGGTGCCGAACTGCTTTTCCAAGTCTTAGCAGAACGCCATGAACGCGGGTCGGTGATTATCACTACAAACTTGGGGTTCGCAGACTGGACCCAGATTTTTGGGAATGCCAATATGACAGCAGCCCTTTTAGATCGAATTACCCATAAGGCCCACATTATAAACTGTGTCTGGAAAAGTTATCGACTGAAAGAAACACTAAGACAGCAATAATCAAGGAATAGCAATGGAAGAATTGATATGGAATCCCTACAAAGGAAGACTTGAGACCATTCATATTGAGTACACAGAGGATAATACAACATGGCTCGATGATTGTTCAACGCCGGAAAACATTTACAGGATAACCGATACCGAGAGTGGGCTATTGGTTAAGGAGAACAACTATTCCTACCCTGTTTTATTCTACGATATAGCAAGATCGGATATCGGAAATGATCAGCATAGAGCTACAAAGATTATAATGGAAATGCAGCAGGAATTTACCTGAGAGGTAACACTTACAGCGTAAGCGCTTGATGAACTTTAGGGTCAAAAGACAAAGAATAGTCGAGGTTACGCTTGGCAGCTTGAAAACGCAGTAGCAGTGTGAGTTAAGTATGTCAAGACCAAGCCTTCGGTGCTCGCTACACTCGCAGTCTTGACATACTTAACTCACACTGCTCAACCAGAAAGTGGCGATGACGGAGAGGCGTCTCCGACGGGGCTCCAACATAAAGGCAGAGAATAAACCAAATAATTTATCAACCAGGATGGTCAAATTTGCGTTGTCACAGATGGTCATTTTTCGGTTGTCATTTCTAATGGTGGAAGCGCCACCTTAAAGTTTATCACCTTTTTGCTAGAAGCAAGAATGGTCTGATGGTTC
>WTAT01000139.1 GCA_013139415.1 Desulforhopalus sp. | reverse complement strand
AAGTTGCAACAATCACGAGCCAGCGAAAACTTGATCCAAAGCCGACATACGCTAGAAATCACCAGACGAATCTTTCTTAACCTCCTCGGTCTCCGAGAAGGTGAAATCACGATTGACCCTGACAACACTTTAGATCAAAAAATCCCAAAATCATTCGATAATCGAAATCACCATGAGCTTAAAAAACTTGAAGCCATTGAACAAGGTGCTTTGGCAGAGCTAAAAAAAGCCAATGGAGGCAAGCTGCCATCCGTAGACGCCTTTGCCAGTTATCAAATTGAGAAGGGTTGGGTACTGGACGAAACAGGCGATTCATGGATGGCCGGCGTACAGATGAACTACGCCCTTTTCGATGGCCAAAAGAGCTCCTCACAAATCGCCATGGCCAAACTGAAACTGATGGAGATTCAAGGTCTACGAAAAAAAACAGAACTTGCTCTTAATCTTGACATTCAAAAAGCTCTTCTTGACTACGAGCAATCAAAAAAAAGACTCAGTGTCACCGAAGAAATGGTTGGGGTTGCCGCAGAGGTTAATCGGCTCAGTCGGGCCCGGTTTATTGAAGGTGTCATTCTGGCCTCCGACTTGATCGATTTTGAAATGCGCCTCTCCGACGCACAGGCCAGACAACTTGCTGCCAGGGCCGGTTATCAGGTGGCAATTGCCAACCTGCGAAGAGCTGCAGGGCTTAAACAGTTTTCCAGATGATAATATTGGTAAAGGAGATTTGACAATGAAGCTCAAACACTTGAGTTCCATGCTTATCATTATCGCCCTCACTGCTTTTCTGCCAAGCTGTGATAAAGATGAAACAAGGCCCCAAAAATCAACACAGATTCTCCCCGCAGCCAGGGTGTCAGTTGACAAGGTAATAAAAAGAATTGCCGCAAATCAGTTAGAAGTGGTGGGCACAGTACAGTCTGCCCAACGTGCTGAAATTTCATCGAAATTAACTGGCAACATCATCACATTCAAGGTCATTCTTGGATCGAGGGTAAAACAGGGTGAACTCCTCGCCGAAATCAGTGCAGGAGAAATCTCTGCTCAAGTGCAGCAGGCTAAAGCTCAGCTCATGCAGACCAAACGTAACCTCGCAAGAGAAGAAAACCTCCTCAAGAAAAACGCCACTACTCCTCAGACAGTTAAATCTCTACAAGACAGCGCCAGGATCGCAGAAGCCGCCTACAAAGAAGCGATGACCATGCTCGACTATTCCCGGATCACGGCACCCTTCTCCGGTATTATCACCAAAAAACTTGGTAACGTAGGCGATTTAGCAACTCCAGGTAAGCCACTTCTCTATATAGAGGAAGAGAATAAGCTACAGGTGCTGGCAGATATTCCCGAAGCAATGATCCTCCGTATAAAACAAGGTGACAGGTTATCGGTGTCCATTCCCTCTGTGGATCTTACCATCGAAGGGGTAGTCGCTGAAGTATCTCCGATTGCTGATCCATCTTCCAGGTCTGCACCCATAAAATTAGATATCACACCGGATTCCCGTCTTCGCCCAGGCCAGTTTGCAAGGGTCACCTTGGCCATGGAACAGGCTGAAACCCTTACTATACCGGCTTCATCGATGATACAGTTCGGGCAAATGGAACAGGTATTTGTCGTGCATAACAATAAGGCCATATTACGTCTCATCCGGAGCGGTACTCGAATTGATGACCACGTCGAGATCCTGAGCGGTCTCTCGGAGGGCGAAACAGTTATCACTCAAGGCAACCGGAACCTTCTTGACGGACAACCAGTTATTATCCAATAGTCTTACTATATTACGTCAAACAATCAGGGTAATTACCGTATGAACTCGTCTTCAAAAAGCACCACAGGTTTTGCCGGAGGTCTAGCTCGAACCTTTATCAACTCAAAGCTGACACCTCTCGGTATCATTGCCTCTCTTCTTCTGGGATTTATGGCAATCGTGTTACTTCCAAGAGAAGAAGAACCTCAGATTAAAGTGCCGATGATCGACGTTCTGGTAACCATGCCGGGCGCCACCCCAAAAGAAATTGAGGAACAGCTGACCATCCCAATGGAAAAACTGCTCTATGAACTGCCCGGAGTGGAATATATCTACTCGACCTCCATCTCCGGTCAAAGTCTTCTGGTGGTGCGTTTTTATGTCGGTGAAAATCTAGAAACCTCCATCGTTCGTTTGAACCAGAAATTAGCCACCAATCTTGACCGGATTCCCCACAGCGTCCAACATCCGATTATCAAGCCGCATATCATTGATGACGTTCCCATCATGGCACTTACCTTCCATGGGAAAAATTACGATCATTACACTTTGAGGCGAATGGCAGCCCAGGTTGACGATGCCATCAAGAACATCAACGACGTGGCGGAAACCAAAATCATTGGCGGAACCAAAAGAGTCCTGACCATCCACTTTGATCCACTTTTGCTTGCCTCAAGGAACTTGTCGCTTACCGAACTTGCCCCGAGAATTCAGGCAGCAAACAGTCAATCCCACTCCGGCAGCCTTAAATCACTCAACCAGGAAATCCTGCTCCAGACCGGCACTTTCATGCAAAGTGCGGAAGAAATCGGCCGTATAGTCGTTGGAGTGTACGGTGGTCGGCCAATCTACCTGGGGGAAGTGGCCGATGTTGTCGACGGCCCCGAAGAACCGGCAAACTACGTCTTGTATGGAGAAAACCACAGCGTGGGTCAACAAGCCGCTGTCACTTTGTCGATTGCGAAAAGACCAGGAGCAAACGCAGTTTCCGTCGTAGGCGATGTACTGGAAAAAGTAGAGAGCCTCAAAGGGAGACTCATTCCAGCCGACCTCGTGATAAGTGTGACTCGTGATTACGGAGCGACCGCCTCAGAGAAATCCAACGAGCTACTGCTCCACATGGGCATTGCTGTTTTTGGTGTGGCCCTGCTCATTCTTTTTTTTCTAGGTTGGCGCGAATCAATCGTGGTCATGCTCGCCATTCCGTCGACTCTCGCCCTGACCTTGCTGATCTTTTATCTCTATGGCTACACACTGAACCGTATCACTCTGTTCGCCCTGATCTTTTCCATCGGAATTCTGGTGGACGATGCTATCGTGGTTGTGGAAAATATCGTCCGTCATCTACGCTTACCCAGCAGCAAAGATAAGTCGAAGACATCGGTGGCAATTGCAGCAGTTGCCGAAGTCGGTAATCCCACCATCCTCGCTACCTGGGCTGTTATTGCTGCGATCCTGCCCATGGCCTTTGTCGGCGGCCTGATGGGCCCTTATATGCGGCCTATCCCAATCGGTTCTTCAGCAGCCATGCTCTTTTCCCTGATTATCGCTTTTACCATCACACCCTGGGCAGCCACCCATATTTTAAAAGATCAGACGTCATCCACCAGCCATGGTGAAGAAGGCAAGGCCCCGGACGACTTGTTCACTCGTATCTACCACAAGATCATGGACCCACTGCTTGGTCACGGCGGTTGGCGCATACTTTTTTTCGCCACCATCACTGTCATGCTCCTCGGGGTTTGCTCTTTGGTCTATCTAGGCAAGGTTAAGGTGAAGATGTTGCCATTTGACAACAAGAGCGAATTCCAGGTGATTCTAGACATGCCGGAAGGTTCTACCCTTGAGCAGACCGCCCAGGTGGCCCTGGAAATGGCCGACACGATCAAACTGGATCCTGCTGTAACCGACTATCAGATCTATGTAGGCACTGCCTCTCCTTATAATTTCAATGGTCTTGTCCGCCACTACTTCATGCGCAGTGGACCTACCGTTGCCGATATTCAGGTGAACCTTCTGCCCAAAAACCAACGATCCTTGCAAAGTCACGATATAGCGACCAGAGTTCGTCCACCCTTAGCTGCAATCGCAGCCAAGTTCGGAGCCAACATTGCCGTGGCCGAAGTTCCACCTGGACCACCGGTGTTACAGACTCTTGTGGCAGAGATCTACGGTCCTACAGATACAGCACGGGTACAACTCGCTAAAGAAGTTAAAAATATTTTCAGTGCGACAACCGGCGTGGTTGATATCGACTGGTTCCGTGAGGTGGATCGCTGGCGCAAGGTTTTAACTGTCGATAAGGAAAAAGCGGCTTTAAACGGTATCTCTGAAAAACAGATCACCAGGGCCATCGAGATCGCCGTTAAGGGATATTCTTTTGATCTTTATCATCAACCAACTGACAAGGAAGCAATTGAAATTGTGTTGGAATTACCGCCGGAATATCGGGCGAGGGTAGAATCTATCCTCAACATCTCCCTGCGTTCGGAAATGAACCCTTCGGCACGACTAGTACCCCTGCGTGAGCTGGTAACAGTTTCCGAGCAGAAGGTTGAGCAACCCATTTATCGCAAAAACCTTAAGCCAGTTATCTATGTTACAGGTGATGTTGCAGATATGGTGGAAAGCCCGGTATACGCAATTTTAGAGATGAACAAGAAACTTGCAGAACTCGATGGACGTGACTTTGGAGGTCGGCAGAAAAAAGTAAAAATCTACAATTTGAACCAACCGTTTTCTGAGAGTGAACCTGCCCTGAAGTGGGACGGCGAGTGGCATATCACTCTTGAAGTTTTCCGTGACCTCGGCCTCGCTTTCTGCGTAGTCATGGTTCTTATTTATATGTTGATGGTTGGTTGGTTCAATAATTATATCACTCCTCTGGTAGTGATGGCTGCAATCCCCTTCTCGCTGATTGGTATCCTTCCAGCCCATTGGGGTTTCGGAGCGTTTTTTACCGCTACCTCAATGATCGGCTTCATGGCCGGAGCTGGTATTGTAGTGCGCAATTCAATAATTCTGGTCGATTTCATCGAACTACGTATCCGTCAAGGCGAGCCACTGGCCAAGGCTGTGGTCGACGCCGGAGCAATTCGTTTTAGGCCCATGCTGCTCACTGCGCTGGCGGTAGTCATCGGTGCTTCGGTGATCCTCGCCGACCCAATCTTCCAGGGGCTGGCCATCTCCCTGATGTTTGGGGAAATAGCCTCGCTTCTGATCAGCCGCATGGCGGTGCCGGTACTCTATTTTGTCATAAAAAAACATCAACATCAGGACGCAGCTAAAGTATAGTAAAGTTTGGGGATTAACATCCCTCTTTCTAATCATTTTACAAATGCATACAACTATGACAAATCAACTCTTTAACCCTTTTGAAGACAGACTCAGCCGCGATATCCGTAACAATCTCTCTGAAGGATTGGCAGAATCGGTGGAAACCGGAAACTCCGACAAACTTACCCAGATTGTTGAATACTACCGCCAACAGCCGTTTGCTGATTATTATCGTGACTATCTCGAAGATCGATACACCCGCTATAAACAGGCGCTTACAATCATCAGAGGGGGTATAACTGATCCGATTCACCAGGGCCTGGTGCTCTGGAATCTGGGACTCTTTTTCGAGGTTCACGAGGTGTTGGAACACGTCTGGTATTCAGCAGAAGGGAATATGAAAATGACGCTCCAGGCTTTAATCCGCGCAGCCGGAGTCTATATTAAACGGGAATACGGCTTTAACGATTCAGCAAACAGGATTGCCGCTAAAGCTATCCCTGTACTCGAAGAAAACCAAGATATTCTTGAGGTCTATTTTAAGACGGAAAAACTTGTTTCCGCTCTAAAAAACCCGGAAGTTTTGCCGCCAATACTCAGTTAGTCTCAGTTTGCCTTACCGATGTCACGACAACGCTGATTACTAGTCATTCATGGAATGTCGGACGAGTTGGGACGTTATGCCTTTTGACGGCGATCTTAGCATTGTTTCTTCTATAAACTTGACACACCCTTCCTCCGTTACCGTAATCACTGCAGAAGACCGGGTCCCATAATCGGCTCCGTCGATAAAGATAGTGCTCAGCAGCCGCTCCCAGTCAAGTCCGACTTTGGTATCCGGTAATTGTTCATCTGGTGGTGGCTGCCTGTCTTTGAGTGCACCAAATAACTGGAAGGGATCAATTCGGGTCGTCTCAACCATAAGAGGACGAAGCAGCTCTTTTCCCCGAACCACCTTGGGCCAGGGAACATCAAGCAAATGATTACTGAGGCCGTAAAAACCAGGGGCAAGTAGCTGCGGCCCAACCGATCTGTTGGAATAATAATAGAGGTTTTTCCTATCGCCAAGGATGAGGTTAAAACCGTTATATTTGTCACCATTTGCAGCGAGTGAACTCATATACTGGCCGGCATCGAGCTCACCGCTAAGATAGTTCTTCAGAATTTCACCCCGCGAAGGAGCGTCTGCCCTGTTTGCTGCCGGTTCACGATAGTTAGTAATGGCAGCAAATTTCAACTGCGCCGTAATCCCGAGCCAGGTTCCACCACCCTGAAGATCCCGCCCGGCAAGAACTATTTTATTTTTATCAAGATAATCAAGTGGAGCGGTCGGTCGGGAGAGGAATTCATCCCGGTTTGCCGCGACCACCAGCCGGTATCCCGGGGTCGTTCTATATGAAAAAAACAGCAAACACATTTGTCTCATCCAAGCCTAGGATTTTTGGGGCCACTCTACCCCTTTTTCTTCATCAACCAGATAACAGAACTTTGTCCATTCAAATTCTTTCTTAGAGATAGGGCACCTCAGTGTTATCGTGTGTTCTCCAATGGCCGCGACCTCCCAATCCCCTTTCCTGCGTGAACCTTCAAGACGAATTTTCTGGCCGATTTGAAACGAATACGGTCTAAAAACAGTCACATCGTGAGCCATGTGCTTCTCCTTTAGTTATAATGATTTCAGCTTCTATAATATCGTTTTTCAGCAAATCAGGGATACTATAACAATTTTCAAAGGTATTTCTATCTCATTGCCCTGAGAATTGCATTGGTTTTGCACAGTTGCAATTTCGCAGAAAAAGCGTA
>WTAT01000402.1 GCA_013139415.1 Desulforhopalus sp. | reverse complement strand
AGGACCGAGATCAAACTGGCCAATAGCCATTTTTACCAGATCAATTGACATAAAGGTGGTTGAGTTGCCGGGGCCACCGCCTGTGATTACAAAAGGCTCGGTATAGATCATAAAGCTATCCATAAAGCGGAGCAGCACGGCAATCAGCAGGACACCCTGCATTTTAGGCAGCTGGATATATCTGAACACAGAAATACGCGAGGCCCCGTCAATCTTTGCAGCCTGATAGTAGGCGTCAGGGATGGAACACAGGCCCGCATAGGAGAGTAAAACAACCAGGCTGGTCCAGTGCCAGACGTCCATAACAATAACGGTCAGCCAGGCAGCAATCGGGTCCTGGGTGTAGTTGTAATCAATACCCATGGAAGCGAGAGTATGCCCAAGCAAGCCAATATCCACCCTGCCGAAGATCTGCCAGATGGTACCGACCACGTTCCAGGGAATAAGGAGCGGGAGGGACATGGAGATAAGACATACCGGAACTCCCCAACCTTTTTTAGGCATAGCCAGGGCGATGGCTATGCCAAGGGGAATCTCTATCGCTAAAATTATACCGGAAAAGGTTATCTGCCGGAAAAAGGCATCGTGAAAACGTTCTGAATGGACCAGGTCTTTGAACCAGTCCAGCCCCACCCAGAAGAACTGGTTATTGCCAAAGGTATCCTGGAACGAATAGTTTACCACAGTCATCAGCGGAATGATTGCACTAAAGGCCACCAGCAGAAAAACCGGCAGGACCATGAACCATGCTTTCTGGTTGACTTGTTTTTCTATCATGGTTTTTCTCCTGCAATGAGATGGTCGTTGACATAAATATTGGTATGGGCGGTATCAAAGACAAGGGATGCTTTATCTCCTGTCATACCGGAGAACTCCGGCATGACGACATGGAATTCCTGGTCGTTTAAGGCAACCCGGACGATCTTGTGGCGACCGATATCGTCGACCTTAATGATTTTAACCGGCATCCCCTTCTTATGTGGTTGGGCCAGGCTCAGGTATTCCGGGCGGATGCCGACCTCGATCTTTGCCGAAGCGGACTGCTCCCCGTAAGTACAGTCGAGGATGATCTCATGGCCTTCGATAAGTACCCTGTTTCCTTTTAGTTCACAGGGGGCGATATTCATGCCGGGCGAGCCGATAAAATAGCCGACAAAAGTGTGTTCCGGTCGTTCAAAAAGGGCTTCGGGGGTGCCGACCTGGACAATTTCACCCTCGTACATAACGATGACCTCGTCGGCAAAGGTTAAAGCCTCGGTCTGGTCGTGGGTGACATAGATCATGGTAAAATCGAACTGCTTATGCAAGGCTTTGAGTTTGGCACGCAGTTCCCATTTCATTTGCGGATCGATAACGGTAAGCGGTTCGTCAAAGAGGATGGCATTGACATTTTGCCTGATCAGTCCACGCCCGAGGGAGATCTTCTGCTTGGCATCCGCGGTCAGATGCTGGGCTTTAGTGTACAAATCATTTTCCAGCCCAAGCATCTTTGCCAGCTCAATGACCCTCGGCTCAATTTCCTCAAGGGTGCGACCCCTGTTTTTTAAGGGGAAGGCGAGATTTTGGAACACCGTCATGGTGTCATAGATTACCGGGAACTGGAAGATCTGGGCAATATTGCGCTGTTCCGTGGGAAGATTGGTGACATCCTTGTCGTTGAAAAGCACCTGTCCTTTGGTGGGGATCAGCAGCCCGGAGATTATATTGAGCAGAGTTGTCTTACCACAGCCTGAAGGGCCGAGCAGGGCGTATGCTCCCCCGTCGCGCCAGGTGAGATTGAGCTTTTTCAGGGCGTAATCATCCGGATTGTCCGATGCTCCTGTATAAGAATGAGCGATATCGTTCAGGGTTATGTTGGCCATTGAATTCTCCTTCTATCCCTTACGCAACAGTTTCCGGTGTCACGACCAGGGTGTCGTTTCTGTCGAATACATAAAATTTACTGGGATCCATAAATATTTCTATCGTTTCCTGGACGTCGAAATTATGAATGCCCGACGTCAACAGTACCCAACGAACCCCCGCCAGATCGACATGGACATAACTCTCCGAGCCGGTTATCTCTGTCACTGCGACTTTAGCTTTGACAGCGATTGCCATATCGGAGGTGCGGTGCAGGTAGAGATGGTGCGGCCTGAAGGCGATGGTGTAGTCGTCGTCCGGTAATTGCGGCAATTGTCCCAGCACCGGGATCTCCACATGGCTCTTAAAGAGCATGGTTTCGTTGAGTTTAGTCACCGGCAGGGTATTCATGGGTGGGTCGGATAGGGTCTGGGCGGTGATAAGGTTTTGTGGCCGGGAAAAAACATCGATAGTCGGTCCGAACTGGGTGACTTTCCCTTGGTGCAAAGATGCGGTATTGCCGCCAAGGAGCAGGGCCTCGGATGGCTCGGTGGTGGCATAGACGAAAATTGAACCAGTCTCAGAGAAGATACGGGGCAGCTCCTCGCGCAGTTCCTCGCGCAGTTTGTAGTCGAGGTTAGCCAGCGGTTCATCCAGAAGTACCAGGTCGGCCCCTTTGACAAGGGCCCGTGCAAGGGCTGTACGTTGCTGCTGCCCACCGGAAAGCTCCTGGGGTGAACGGCTAAGCATATTTTCCAGTTTTAAGAGCGATGCAACTTTGGCGACTCTTGTTTTTATTTCCGCATCAGCAACCTTGGCAATGCGCAGTGGAGAGGCAATGTTTTCAAATACCGTCAGGTTGGGGTAGTTGATGAATTGCTGATAGACCATGGCTGCATTGCGTTTTTGAACCGGTACTCCGGTAACATCTTGACCGCTGAAGTGAACAGTTCCAGAGCTTGGTTTGTCCAGCCCTGCCATAAGTCGCATCAGCGATGTCTTGCCGGAAAGGGTCGGGCCGAGCAGGATATTCAGGGTTCCTGCTTCGAAGGTGAGTGAAATGTCGGAGATATGGAATTCGTTGCCGACTTTTTTGCATACGTTGCGTAGCTCGAGCTGCATTACTTCTCCTCATCGGTTATCGGTGGAGAGTGATTTCCCGCCGATACTTTCGTTTTAATATACTCGTCAAGCGTTGCGGTTTCTGCAACAGACAGGAATAACCCCAATTTTGTGCGTCGCCAGAGCACGTCTTCAGCGCACCTCGCCCATTCGCTGTCGATAAGGTAATCGACTTCAAAACCGTAGAGATCGTGACCAAAGGATGTACCCAGGTCGCCTGCGTCTTTTATTTTTCCAGTCATGTCATAAGCGCAGCTACCGTAGGTTCTGAAAAGTCGTGTTGCCAGTTCTTTTTTCAGAACCGGGCAACGGCTTAACAGCTCCCGTACCTCAAAGTCAAAGTCGTTCGGGCGAAAATCTCCGCCGGGAAGAACACTCTTTTCGGTCCATTCGACGCCCATATCGGGCAGAAACTGGCAAAGCCTGGCCAGTACTGATTCGGCAAGTTTTCGATAGGTGGTAATCTTGCCCCCATAGATGGACAGGAGGGGAGCTTCATCTTTACCGGTATCCAGTTTAAGGACATAATCGCGGGTTGCGGCTTTAGCCTCACTCTTGCCGTCGTCAAACAGAGGGCGGATGCCGGAAAAGCTGCTTGCCACATCCTCTTTGCCAATCTTCTGGTTAAAATATTCGGATGCTGCTTTGCACAGATAGTCAGTCTCTTCCGGGGAGATGCTCACTTCATCAGGATTTCCGTGGAAATCCTGATCGGTAGTTCCAATCAGGGTGAATTCGGTTTCATAGGGAATGGCAAAAATAATTCGACCATCCGCATTCTGGAAAATATAGGCGCGTTCATGGTCAAACAGTTTATTGACAATAATATGGCTGCCTTTCACCATGCGAATGTGTTCTTTCGTCTCAGTGTGGGAGATATGATTCAGCAATTCGTCAAGCCAGGGGCCGGAAGCGTTAACCAGAACTTTAGCCTCGATCTGAAATTCTTCGTTGCTGACTTTATCAAGTAACTTCAGCTGCCAGGTTTTGCCAGTTCGAATTGCTTCACGTAAGGGAGAGCGCGTTCTGATTTCAGCACCCTTTTCTGCCGCATCCATAGCGTTGAGTGCCACAAGGCGACTGTCCATCACCCAGCAGTCAGAGTATTCAAAACCCGTACTGTAATTTTTTTTGAGTACTTTTCCTGCAACATCGGTGAGGAGATTGACGCTGGTTGTGCCGGGAAGGATTTTTCTTCCACCGATATGATCGTACAGGAAAAGACCGAGGCGAATCAGCCATGCAGGTCGCAGACCTTTATGGTGGGGAAGGATGAAACGCAGAGGCCAGATTATATGTGGAGCCGCATTGAGGAGAACTTCGCGTTCGCGCAAGGCTTCACGAACCAAACGAAATTCGTAATACTCAAGATACCTGAGGCCACCGTGGATAAGTTTTGTAGATGTTGAAGAGGTGCCGCTGGCGAGATCGTCTTTTTCACAGAGAAAGACGGAAAGTCCCCGGCCGGCAGCGTCACGGGCAATGCCGCAGCCATTGATACCGCCACCGATAATCGCTAAATCGTAAACTGGAATCTTCATAACCGGCCCCACGTTGAAGATTGACTTGTATCTTTCGGTTGGTTTCAGTTTTGGTGATGAAAGCTTTCGAATGCAAGCTTAAATGATACTTAACCGAAAATAAATATAGAGGCAAGCGAAAATTTTACCTGAATGGATATTTTTGTATATGGAGTACCGGGTAGTCGCAATGCTGCGACACTCAAGGTTTGGCCCTGACTATTTTAACGTCGTTTGCCAAGCAGATATCTTCTAGCTTTTGAGAAAGACCGCCATCGATAACTATAGTGTTGATTTTGGAAATATGTTCGATCCGTATTGGGGCGCTTCTCTCCAGTTTCATTCTGTCTGCGACCAAAATGACATGTCTGGCGTTCTTGATAATGGTCTGGGCGACACGTACTTCACGGAAATCGTAGTCAAGAAGGGAGCCGTCTTCATCGATAGCTGAGACACCGATAACAGCATAATCAACCTTGAACTGGTTGATAAAGTCAACTGCTGCGGCACCAACAATGCCTCCATCAGAGCGACGGACCTGGCCGCCGGCGATGATCAGTTCGATGCCTGAAAAGTTTTTCATGATTTCAATAGCATTGATATTGTTGGTGATTACAAGTAAGCCCCGGTGATCACTCAGGGACTGGGCGACCTGCTCTGTTGTTGTGCCAATATTGATGAGGAGAGAACTATTGTCCGGGATCAATGCCGCAGCAGTTTGACCGATGGCTTTTTTGGGGCCGGGGGCGAGAAGACGCCTGGCTTCATAGCTGACGTTCTCGATACCTGATCCGACAATGGCACCACCATGTATTCTTTGCAGTAACTGTCTATCGCAGAGTTCGTTCAGATCCTTACGGATGGTTTGGGGAGAAACTTTGAAGGTAGTAGAGAGTTTATCAACGTCGACCTTGCCGTTTTCCCTTGCAAGTGTAAGGATCCTGTTTTGCCGCCCGGATAGAATTTCCATAAAATCGTTCCTGCAACATTCTGGTTAATCGGAGAGTGGCCGTCAGGCACCCATTATCCACCGAAGGTTCGATAATGTCAATTTGTATTTCATATGAAAACAAAAACAACACTAAAAGAGTAAAGTGAAAGCCGAAATCTAGAGAAAGACCTCAGTTCTTGAGCCCCGATAGCCTGGAGCCAACTGGTCTTGAATTATCGCAGTTTGTCTGTATACTGCCGGCACCTCGCTATTGAAACTTTCTGAATACCTGTTTGATGCATTGATTTTTAGTGTAACAACCTAATATTTTGGTGAATGATGAATCGATTACAGGCAAATCTGTTGCTGACCCTGGCGGCAATTATCTGGGGCAGCAGTTTTGTGGTACAGCAGATTGGTACAGGGGAGCTGGGGACCATAGCCTTTACTGGAGCCCGTTTTTTGGTTGGTGCTTTAGTCGTGTTGCCGTTTGCCGTCAAACAATTTTTACGGGTGGACCAAAAAGAACGAAAATTTCAATCATCTGACTGGCTGGGACTGATTGTGACAGGCTTTGTCCTCTTTACTGCGGCGGCCCTGCAACAGCATGGAATTTTACGCACGACCGTAACTAATTCAGGATTTCTGACTGCTTTATATGTACCCTTTGTACCGGTACTCGGATTAATTGTTTTGAAAAGGAAAGTCCATTTTTCCATCTGGCCGGCCTCTCTCTGCTGTTTTCTAGGCACCTATATATTGAGCGGTGCTCAACAGGTTGACCTGGTGGCGGGGGATTTGTGGGTGATCTCCAGCACTGTTTTCTGGGCCACCCACGTCATGCTGGTCGGGATTCTGGCCTCCAGAACCCGGGCGCCGCTGGTGGTGGCGGCTGTGCAGTTTCTGGTTTGCGGCTGCATCGGTTTTATACTTGGTTTTATAGTTGAATCTCCAAGCCTCTCCCAGATAATTGGTGCTGCCTGGGGCATCTGTTACATAGGTATTTTTTCCGTAGGCATGGCTTTTACTCTTCAAGTGGTTGGTCAGCGATTCACACCGGCTGCCGATGCGGCTATAATTCTCAGCTCCGAAACCATTTTTGCGGCTCTGGGTGGAATGATATTTTTAGGAGAACGATTGTCTCTGTTGCAGCTCTCGGGGGGAGTATTGATATTAACCAGCATTCTTGCCGTTGAACTGTTGCCGATGACCCGGCTCGGTAAACCCCGCCCCCTGAGTTAGTTTCCATCTTGAAACGAATTTTGGCTCAATGGTGGCTCTCTTTCATCAAGCCAAAGGAAATTTTTGCCCTTGTTGCCCCGGGGTTTAAGGAAAAATCAGCGGCCATAATTGAAAGCCGTGTAACGCCCGGAAAAGCAGGAAGACGGCGAAAAAAACAAAGAGGAGGGAGAGCGACAGATAAATGTGGTCTGCCCCCCCCCTATTACCCATCCAAGAAAACCAGGAGGTAACTTCTTGAACACTGTGATCGTTTCCTGCTCGTCATGCAGTAAGAAAAATAGAATTCCGCCTGATAAACAATACCTGCTGCCTAAATGTGGACATTGCCAGGCCCCTGTCAACATGACAAATCATGGCGTTCCTATTGACTTGGCTATTTTTGCCCATCCCCCCATATCGTCAAATCTGTTTTCACACGCAGAAGCAGCGCTTATCGCCCAAGGTTAAACAAGCTGCCAGGAAGGCTCTTAAAAGACTGGCTGAAAAGCCCCATCTTGCTAAAGAACTACAAGCTGAACTATAGTGGGTAGCGCATGAATTGATACTTTCCGGGAAAAGTGTCCACATACCCCGGTATTTTGGGGGTTGTTGCTTGGGGGTTGTTGCTAATGAC
>WTAT01000625.1 GCA_013139415.1 Desulforhopalus sp. | reverse complement strand
GTTCTTTCTAGCCACGTATCTTTGCTTTCCGGCTCACCTGCGGCAAATTTCCTTAGTTTAGCCAGCTTTTTCATCAACTTGCCGCACTTCGCCCATGAACAGTAATGAGGGTTCCATATCATCGGTCGAGGTTATAAGGGGGTGGGGGAAAAACGGAGAAATACAATCGGTCCATGATTTTTTCCCCTTTGAGCAAAGAGAAGATCGACGACCGTGCCGTTATGTTTGCCCCCGAACATGGTACCAAGCCATCGGGTTTAAGTTTTGCAATATGACCTTTAGCTGATAGATAAAGCCAGGTGTGTCAGGCATGTGTTGACATTATCCCAAAAGCTCTCTCGTTTTTTTTCACTCTCCTCCATTACAGCGGCTTCATCACTACTTGGGGCAACCCCAACACTCGCGCTATCAAGTATCAAATTGTCAAAAGACAATGGAATTAATACTCAGGTTTATTTAGATCGATCAAGCTGAAACAGGTATCCAAGATTGTTCCAGAGAATCTTGGGCTGGAAGAGGGTGAGCCACTATAATCCAACTGGATCGGATTGATACCACACCCCAGGACATACTCTGCACTCTGGGATTGACATTGGTTGCCAAAAATGAATGGTCGTGATTTGTCCGCTCTTCTCATTGCCAGCCAACCAGGTTTGAAGTGCCTGTTTATGTCGGGGTATGTCGCTGATATAATAACAAATAAAGGAGTGCTGGGTGAGGATGTAAATTTTCTTCAAAAACCTTTTTCGATTCAAAAACTAGCGGTCAAAGTACGGGAGATATTAGATTTCGAGGTAAAAGGGTAAAATAGTGTCCTTTGGTTAAGTAAATTGTTAGTGACTTCTTGCGTTTATCACTCGTATCTGAGAATTTTCCTTCTCATCCCTATACAGATATGTTTTACAACACAATCATCAAAGATGAAGAAGAATCGATAGGAAACACTTTAAAACTTAGTCTGCCTGATATGTTGATTGCCGAGAGCAATTGCTCCAATGAGAACCAATCTTCAGCGCAAGAGTGGGGCGGCCAACTTTCTTACTCATCATTATCATCTTCTGACTTTTTCGTGACACCATATGAATAGGACAGTTCAATATCTTTTGAAAATTCTCTGGCTTTTTCTGCCTGATCCTTTTTAAGATAAGTGCCATCGTTTTCTATTTAAACGGGGATTTAATTCTATTGTTACCTTTAGGTTCGGGTCCGGTTTTCTGTTCTGTCTACCTTAAGTTTCTTTGAACTCCTGGTTTTATAAGTGGAGGAGACCGTGCATCACGCCAGGTTGTTTCACAATAAAAGGATGGTTATGCTTTCTGGTGATGTCGAGTGTTATCGGAAGCAACACATCGTAAACGACTATCTGTTCTACAGAACGAATTATCCGGTGTAATTCAGAGAACTAAATGGAGATCTAAATATGAAACGAAATATTATTTTTGCAATGGGATTTGTGCTTGTTCTGGCTACCTCAGGTTTTGCCATGCATCATGGGGGCGGCATGAAGGGTGGTGGTATGCACCATGGCAGTAAATGGTGGCAAACACCGGCGGTTGTTGAAATGATCAATCTCTCCGCTGAAGAGGAGAACAAAGTAAGTGATATGTGGATCGAACACCGCCGCAAGATGATCAGGCTGAAAGGTAATCTGCACGTCGAAAAATTTGAAATGGAGGTCTTGGACGACAAAATGGATTTTGATGCGACTGCTTTCCGGTTACAGTTCGAAAAAATGCAAAAAGCCAGCGCCGAGATAGACGCCGAACGGATGAATTACCGGGTAGAGGTTCGCAGCCTTTTGGGATCGGAACGTTTCTTTAAAATCAGATCACACTTTCCTCAGCACGGAAAGGGAAAAATGAAGGGCAGTAAAGGCATGATGGGTATGAAATGTGGTAAAGGTATGATGGGCATGAAGGGTTGCAAAGGCATGATGGGCGGCAAAGGAGGATGCTGCAACATGATGGGAGCATCTCAGGGACAGAGCATGGCAAACGGCGAAACCCAAAGTGATACACAGTAAACACCGATTTTCGCGAAGTGTTTTCCGTTAACATATGACCTGTCTGAAATTATCACAACAATGGCGCCAACCCTTACAGGAGTTGTAACTGGCTCAATTCTCCCAAAATACCACACATACGATATGTTACCAAAAGTGGCGATAAAAAAACATCAAGACAGATGTTAAAATATTTTTAAATCTGCCAAATCGATTGTTGCACCTGCTCTAGTTTCCACGTAAACTCCTTTATAAATAGGCACATGGCCACCAATTCCTGGTCTTGTCTCTCTGTTGTCAGAATTCACATTCTTGTTTTAATACTTTGGCATGTTGACATTTGATACGACACATGCGATAACATTTCTATGAGAGACATAACATATTTTACGCACCCACAGCATGACTGGCAAAAGCGCTATGAGGCGATGCGGGCCTCGTTTGTTGATCGGCTGCCGGATAAAGTCGTAGCCGACAAGTTTGGTTACT
>WTAT01000624.1 GCA_013139415.1 Desulforhopalus sp. | reverse complement strand
ATCCTCGAAAACCCAGGCCGACTCCATTATGTTCCCCGTGCCCTTGCCACACTCGCCTATGGGGATCCCAAAAGACAAAAATTTGCTCGCACGCAGTTGATTGCTGCACTCAAAATATTTCAGGCTGGTGATATCTCAAAAGAGCAGCTGACTGGTTCCTGGGCTGGAGCCATGGGGCATACTCAGTTTATTCCCACCAGTTATCTTGCCTATGGGGTTGATATGGATGGCAATGGGCGCCGGGATATCTGGAATTCTGTTCCTGATGCACTGGCCACTGCCGCTAATTTATTGCATAAAAATGGTTGGCGAACCGGCAAAACCTGGGGATACGAAGTGGTTCTGCCTGCAACCGGAGAACAGTCTAAAGATGAAACTAAAACTCTGGCAGAGTGGCAAAAGCTCGGATTCAAACGGCCAGGCGGCAAGGCCTACCCATGGCCAGATGACAAGGCTGTATTAAAAATCCTTGCCGGGCCAAAAGGTCCTGCCTTTTTGATGATGAGGAATTTTTATGTCCTGAAGCGCTATAACAATTCCGATTCTTACGCCCTCGGTGTGGGGCTTCTTGCCGATCGATTGGCAGGGTGGAGCGGTTTAGTCCAGTCCTGGCCAAGACCTCCTGGGTCGCTTACTATTGAAGACAAGTTCGAACTTCAGGAACGACTGCAACAACAGGGGTATTATTCCGGGGAAATCGACGGGCAGCTGGGGAGTGGTACTAAAGCTGCGATCAGGCAGTTTCAGAGCAAGGCCGGGCTGGTGGAAGATGGAGTGCCATCGCAGCAACTTCTCCAGGCTTTGCGCAAATGATACCAGGGTTTAATTACCAGAGAACCATCAGTTGGTTCCTCTTCCACAGGCTTGTCGAATTGTTCGTAACTGTATTCAACTTTGTAAAAAGGTGAAAACTTATCCGGAAAATCGCGTTCGGTACAGCCGATACAGATTGCTCCGGCTCCAATACACCAGTTTGTTCCATTGTTCCATTTGCGGGATGGGCAGTCCGAGTGGGTCTCGGGGCCTCTGCAGCCAAGTGGTTTCAGGCACTTTTCTGCGACACCGAAAGTCTTCGCTTCGCCCTGGCCCTTACGGGGACAGGTTTTGTGTATTTCAGAAATTGTCGTCTTTGTAATCGCATTTCATGTCCTCCTAAAATAATGAAAATGACCCGCAGCAGCCTGCGGGTTAAACTGTCTTTGTTAATGTGCACCACGCCGTAGTACCGCAAGTAGTGTACCATTGTGGATTTTGTTGCTGTTTTGGGTGTGAATAATATTTGTTCTCAGTAATTTCATTGATATTGAGCAGGACTTCAACTGCTGTACCGGGAGTGTGCGAAAACCTAATGTGCGCAAAAAAGATTCCCTGATCGGCAAAGTTTGTCTGGCCTACAAAAAGTTTTTACGCAGTGCCAGCACTGTTGGTTGTCTATGACTTTGGAAATATTTATTTTTTGCAGTTTATCGGGCTTTTTAAATTTATTGAAGGTGATGTCGAAAAATGATATTCTTTTGGAGAACTGGAAAAGGATGGTTGGTCTATTAGCTAGGCGTTGAAAACAATTCCCAACTCATTATTGATAATAAGTTCTATAAGCTCTATAGGTTACAATCTATGACTAGATTAAATTTACTGGCAACCAGTACTGTGTGGACCATTGTTTTCCTGTTCCTGCTTGTGGTGAGTGCCGGGGCAAAAGAGGGTAAATTATATAAAAGAACTATGGAAGAGTATGTCGTCCCGGATGTGACATTGCTCGATCAGGAAGGGCAGGAGGTACATCTCAAAAGCTACCTGGACTCGGAAAAGGTCATTGTACTTGACTTTATCTATGGAACATGCACGACCATATGTCCAGTGCTGTCAGTGAGCTTTGCCCATTTGCAGAAAAAACTGGGTGAGGCTCGTGATACTGTAAGGCTGGTGTCAATCTCAATCGATCCTGACAATGACACCCCCGAACTGATGAAAGAGCATCTCCAAAAATATGGAGCACAGCCGGGATGGGATGCATTTACCGGAAAACGCGATAATATCATAGAGGTGCTGACTGCATTTGATGCCTATGTTACCAATAAAATGAATCATTATCCGCTGACGATCCTGCGGGCTCCGGGGGAGACGCAATGGGTACGGCTATATGGATTGCTGAGTGCATCGGATCTGAGGAAGGAATACCAGCAACTGATGAAAAAATAAACTTAAGTGCTTCTTAACCAAACTCAGCTTGGTCTACCCTAGACTCCCGCCTTCGCGGGAGTGACGTTCTGTTCATGCAATGTCATTCCCGCGAAGGCGGGAATCCAGTAAATGTAGGTTAAACGTAGAAAAAAGGAACCTCTAGCTGAGTTTTCTATAGAGGCACTTAAACTTATTACGACACCATCTCAAAGGAATATCCTCAATGAAAGTAAAATTCATCCTCGTCTTTCTGGTATTTTTCTGTCTCCCTCTTCCTTCATTGCAATCAGCCGAACAGATAGAGGGCTATTCCCATAATGAGGCATTGCGACTCGGTGAGCAAATGTACCGGGAAGGTATCCTCCCTTCAGGTAAACCCATGAAGGCATTAGTTATGGGCGATATTCCCTTTGACGGACGAATGTTTACCTGTGACGATTGTCACCAGAGAAGCGGCCTCGGCTCGGAGGAAGGCACTATCATCTCCTGGCCGACCAACGGCAAGGAACTCTATTTGCCTCGACGTAGAACCGGTGCATACAGGCTTCCCACAAGTGAGGCGGATAAAAACAACCCTCGTCGACAATTACCCAAATATTACCAGATGGAGGATGTACGCCCCGCCTATACGGACAAAACCCTGGCCCGTGTGCTGAGGATCGGAAAGGACCCTGCCGGCCGCAGGCTCGACCCCATCATGCCGAAGTTTCGCTTGAGTAACAGCAATATGGCCATCATGATATATTACCTCAAGCACCTTTCTGTAGAGCTGTCCCCGGGGGTTGATGAAACGACCCTGCAATTAGCCACCGTAATCAGTGATCAGGTGTCGGAAGAAAAGAAAACAGCCATGCTGTCAGTGCTCCAGGCCCATAT
>WTAT01000473.1 GCA_013139415.1 Desulforhopalus sp. | reverse complement strand
TACACCATGAGAAATGTAAGTGGAATAATCAGCAGTTTCAATTTCCTGGACAATGTCGCATCAACCGCTCCTCCAAACAAAAAGCCCGCCAGCATAATAAGAGGAATGGCATAGACCAGATTTTTGTTGATACGCATCAGAATTTTCCACATAATCTTTCACCCTTGGGTATACTGTTAAAAAAAAAGAGAGATGGATTCCATTTGTGCATATGTTATATTGATTCACTTCTCTTCTTGTGTCAAGAGGCCAATTAAAGAAATCACTTTAATTCTTAACCCAAAGAAAACGAGCCCAGGTGAACAGCCTGACTTTTACATTCTTAAAATATGATATAACAGTCAAAAAATGGAACTAACAGACCCAGAAATTCCCCAGGAAAGCCACCGATTTTGTCTTATGTGTGGTCGGGACAACCCCTTATCTTTTGGCCTGAAATTCAAAAAAAATGGTGATGGCGCTGTCTCAACCACTTTCACAGGCAACCGTAATCTACAGGGATACACAGGCGTTATGCATGGTGGCGTCCTCTCGGCCCTGCTCGATACCGCCATGGCCCAATGTCTCCTGCATCAGGATATCGAAGCAGTGACGGGAGAATTGAATGTTCGTTATCTCGAACAGGTTGACTGCCACGGTACTCTGGACATCAAGGCCTGGATCGATTCGTCTCTACCGCCGCTCTACCATCTCAAGTCACAAATCCGTGTCGGCAACAAAATAGTTTGCAAAGGCAAGGCCAGATTCATGCAGCGTGCGTGAACAACGTGGATAATTGTTGTGTATATTTGTTGTATATATTGCAGCTCTCAGGTCTCAGGCTTATGACGAAGCAGAAATGGAGAATTAACACCCCACAAGGGGGGTACTAAAAAGAGCACCCCTCAAGGGGGTATTAAACTGAATGACAGGCTTTCAGGAGTAAGGCACTAAATGGCAACGGCAATGAAACGAAATAATTATATAGATGAAAACCAGAACCGATTTATAGAGCAATTACTGGAATGGCTGGCAATACCAAGCATCAGCACCCTCTCCGAACATAAGAGCGATGTCGGCAAGGCGGCCGATTGGGTCAGGCAAAGGCTGGCAGCAATTGGTTTCCCCGAAGCAAAGACAATAACAACAGAGGGACATCCTCTAGTGTATGCAGAGTGGCTCCCCCACAAAAACCAACCGACTCTTCTTATCTACGGACATTATGATGTTCAGCCGGTAGACCCGATAGATGAGTGGAAGAGTCCACCTTTTCAACCAACTATCCGTGACGGCAACATTTTCTGTCGAGGTGCTAGTGATGACAAAGCACAGATCATGCTCGTTCTTGCAGCTATTGAGGCGTGGGTCAAAATAGATGGTGCCCTGCCAATAAATATCAAAATTCTTCTGGAAGGAGAGGAGGAAGCTGGTGGTGCATCAATTGCCAAGTATGTGGAAGAACATCCGGACCAGCTCTGTACCGATGGGGTTTTAATCTGTGACACGCACATGGTACACCACGAACAGCCTTCACTCGTTACCGGCCTTCGTGGCGTACTCTATACCGAAATCGCACTAACCGGAGCCAAAACCGATCTCCATTCCGGTAGTTATGGCGGGGTGGCTCCTAATCCAATCCATGCACTCTGCCTGCTGATAAGTCGCCTGAAGGGTGAGGACGGTGTCATTCAAATCCCGGAACTTGCCGCTGCCATCCCAACTCCCTCAGCTGCAGAAAAACTCTTCTGGCAGGAAGATTCGTTGCATGTCGAAGAAGCATTACGCAGCGAAATGGGAGTGGAAGAGCTGGTAGGTGAAAAAGAATATCCTCCTCTGGAGAGAATTGGCTTACGACCGACACTCGAAGTCCATGGCATTCGAGGCGGTTTCACCGCAGAAGGGGCCAAAACAGTTATCCCGGCAGCGGCCATGGCCAAAGTCAGTTTGCGCCTCCCGGCCGATTTCGATCCTAACGAAGTGTTCGGCTGGCTTGAGAAGGCGGTGCACCAAAACATACCTGCCGGATACAGTGTCCAGGTCACCAATCTGCATGCAGGCAAAGGTTTTTACATAAATCCCGACAACCGCTATATCCGGGCCGCTGCCGAGGCCCTGGAATTGGTATATGGCAAGACACCGGTATTTATGCGTGAGGGTGGTTCAATCCCCATTGCATCACTTTTTGATGAAACACTTAAGGCGCCAGTAGTTTTGATGGGATTTGGGCTCCCCGACGACACCATCCATGCTCCCAATGAAAAATTCAGTCTCCAACAATTCCATAAGGGGATGAAGACGGTTGCCGATTTTCTGGGACGGTTGAAAAACTGATAAGCTGAGTAGTGTCTGTCCTGAAACTAAGAATTTTGTTCGAGATCGAAGCATATGAGATTTTTTTACCGCAAGCGTATAGTTGCTATCGGAGTCGGAGTTTATGCCCTGCTTTCAAGGGTGCTTACCTCCGAGGATAAAATTTTAGCCATAAAACGTATAGATTGGAAGAAAAAGCAATTTTTCAAGGTAGCCTTAAATTACTTTTAACTAGACAGTTCATCTACTTAGAGGGGATAATTCGTATCATGCTATGACCAAATTGTGGTTCAATTGTAGGAGAGTAAAGCGTTGCCATACTGAATGGCCTTTCGGACACCTTGCCAGGAAAAATCTCTTTTCTGTGGTCATCTTTCTGGTTCTGTTGTAGTGGCAATATGTTGACTCAGCAGTAGGTCCTTCTGTCGCGTGAAAAATCGATTCACTTGGAAAGATAAACTGGAAACATCTTGGATGTGGCCATGGATGAGTAATGCCTCACACCCCCTGCACGATACTTTTGTGGTATCGGGCGTGGTGACTGATACTCAGTTAGTATCAACCACGTTGCCTGACGCTCATCCCGAAGTGACCCGCAAAGTTTCTCTGGAAGAATTTCTTATTGGCCCTTAGGTCAAGATCAATAGGAGATACCTTGACTATCGCTCCGGTCAATCTTCAATATAGGTATCTTGACTCCGACTGTGGTTAAAAGCGCATTTATAAATTCAAATATGCCTTTCTGAACAGTTTTACTGCTCTCTAATCATTTGGCTTTGCTACGCCACGCCCTTCTTTATGCATTAAATCAAGATTATTGCAGGAAGTAACGTTTCCTTGATCACATGCCTTTCTGTAGAGTTTTACTGCTACCTTATCATCTTTCTTTACGCCATTACCATCTTTG
>WTAT01000558.1 GCA_013139415.1 Desulforhopalus sp. | reverse complement strand
CTCCCTTCGTGTCTGCAGACAACCAGTCACCAACTATCAATAAGCGGACCTTGTCAGGGCCACGACCTGCGACCGGATAAAGCCGCTGTTTATGGAGTGTACAGGCGTGGCAGGCGGCAACTTCTGCCCTGATATCGGATATTTTTACAGGTGACCTCGTAATCTCAGGTATATTTTTCCGTGGAGATGGCTGCACCGCGCCCACAATTCCCCCTGGGACGATGTCCGCCTTTTCAATAACCTGCGGCACAACACGCAGAAAGGACTCAACTTCTTCATTACGCGGATAGTGGCTGATACCTATTGAGCTATGATATCTGAGTAAAGATTGCAACCCTGTTAAAATATCATTCATCTCACGACTCACAAATCACCAAACCCAGTTTCCCTTTACTCATTTCAATCAACAAAAGGTTTTCATTTTAAGCTAAGTGCATAGGGTCGAACCTCCCCAAAAAAAGCAGGAAATCTGGAGTAAGACACTAACCCCGGTAAACGGTAAAATAAGCCAGGACTCAGTTCAGTACCCCCTTGAGGGGTGTAAGTGCCTTAGTGGTCACTTAAAGTTTCTAATTTCAATACGCTCTCCAGATTTCTTGTTTTTTGCACCCCTCAAGGGGGTATTGTAAAGAATGACAGGAAGTCTGGAGTAAGGCACTAATCAAATGGAAAATAAAAAATACTCCATCCATCACCCCGGGTTTCCCGGTCATTCCCCCTGAAGTCCCCGTAGTAATTGAAAGCAATCGAATTTGCTCCCACAGGCCTGACGAGAGATTTTCTGATTTTTATATCCTGATTCGATAATTCATTAAAAGAACTGATCAGCGGAGAAATGTCGACCGTTTCCAGGACTCTGCCCTCGTCATCGAGAAAGCTCATTTTAAGACTAAACCGCCCATTCACCCTGAAGGAATCGGTCAGACTCCGATCAAAAACAAGTTTCCCGAACAGATTGAAAGCGTTACCAGACTCGGAATAAGAATAGGTCAATTCCAAATCTCTGGTATCCCAGACAGCATCCTGCACACCACCTTCAACCAGATCAATCCGGGCCTCCTGCCGTGCTATTGCCCCGATCTCCGGGGTAAGAAAATTTGCGCAGCCGGATAAACACAAGACACAAAGCCACAGCAGTATCAACAGAACCTTCGCCATCACCCGATGAGTAATCATAATATCAATAACCTTATAGTACCTTAAAAATTGTTTTCTTGTTTTTGAGAAAGAATCCCGCTCCCCGCAGTTAGTCTGAAAAACTGAAGTTTTAAAGTAATAAATGAAAAACCGCTGAACAACTTGCGTAATTAGCATATTAACCATCACTTATGCAATGAAACAACATTTTCCCAGGATTTTCACGGAAAACCGGAGCCATTTTTGTAAATATTTGGTAATTATTAAACATATAATTATTATTATCAGTTTACCGCGGTAAACGGGAAAATATGCTGGATTCTTTTCAATACCCTTTTATGGGGGAGAAGTTTTTACAATCACAACGAGGTACAACTCTTGACCAAGGAAGAATTCAGTCTTTCCAGGAAAAAACTTGGAAAAACTCAAAAACTACTGGCGGAACTCCTCGGAATGTCTCTAAAGACTATTCACAGCTATGAACAAGGCTGGAGGACAATTCCGACCCACATCGAAAGACAGCTCTACTTTCTGCTTATCAATCAGCGGGGCAGAAAAGATAGTTTGAAGCCATGCTGGGAAAAAAAACTCTGTAACGTAAAAGAGCAATGTCCTGCCTGGGAATTTCAAAGCGGACATCTCTGTTGGTTTTTATGCGGTACGCTGTGCGAATGCACCCAGGATGCCACCCAGAAAGATAAGCTGGAAATATGCAAATCATGTGACATCTTCACTGAGTTGCTGAAATAAAATTCGGTTTTAAAATCAGAGCAGAACCGTATCGTCCCTGTTCCCTGAGCAATAAAGGGAAATTATGATGTTCGATGCCCGGGAGAAATGAAGATGCCGATATATGAGTATGTGTGCAACGATTGCGACAATATGTTTGAAATTCTTACTACCTCAAGCAAGGTTGCGGAAAAAGTTCAATGCAGCAAGTGTAAAAGTGAGAAGGTGACTAAGATCATGTCTGCCGGAAGCTTCAGGCTCAACTCAGGCACATCACTGCCATCAACTCCCTCAGGTCCCTCATTAGGATGTGCCGGAAAGTCCGGTTTCTCCTGAGCGTCCTGACACTGGGCTCCGTGAGAGCCAAACAGTTTCACTTATCTTAGTTTCACTTATCTTTTTTAGATTTTGGTTTTGAAAAATCATATACTTTTTCATTCTTTTTGAGGAGGCCATATTCCTTCCTGGCAATTTCCTCAAGATATGATGGATCATTATGTAATCGGTCAATTTCATTTTGCAGCTCACTGATGTGCTGCTCGATCTGAGCGGTCTCCTGCTGCACTTTTTTCAACTCGGATCGTTTGCTTATAAGGGAAACTATCCCCGATCCGGGAGCAAATAAAATCCACAGGAAAGCAAAAACTAACAGGATAAAAACAACCTTCATTACTCGACCTTCCTGAGCACGAGAAAGTTTCTGCTTTGACCTTGGCTTCTTCTTTATTAACGACATATTATTAACGACATATTATTAACGATATATTATTAACGACATTTTATTAACGACATATTAACTCTTCTCTTTGTCAATGCGAAACCAACATCCCACCTATCTGGTCAGTGCATGCCTGGTCGGCCTATGCGCCCGTTACGACGGACAAACCAAAGCAAACCACGACTGTTTAGCCCAACTAAAGACAGCAAACTGGATTCCCATATGCCCCGAACAACTGGGGGGGCTACCCACGCCACGTGAAGCCGCTGATATCGTCGGCGGTGACGGCACAGACGTCCTTGCCGGAAAAGCCAGAGTGATTACCAAGAGCGGCATCGACCTCACTGCAGATTTTATCCGGGGAGCCGAACAGGTACTGCATATCGCCCAATTGCAACACATCAGCGTGGCTTTTCTTAAAGCTCGAAGCCCGTCATGCGCTGGACAAGGAATAATTGGTGTTACCGCGGCACTGCTTCAGTCAAACGGTATTGAGGTGAAGGAATTCTAGGAGCCTGTCCGAGAATGCCCTTTCGGAGTCTACGCTTACCTGCCCAAACTCTTCGGAATTCCCAAAAAATAATGCTCGCAGGTAAGCGACCAGAGGAAGACTCCGATATCACATATATGGCTGTGCTTATTTTTTTAAAATTTCTCGATTTTGAACAAAATGCCTATTCTCGGACAACCTCCTAGAGATGATTCTTATAGGCTATAGACGGAAGGTGGTGTAAAACCATAACCTTGGGAAGGTGATAGCTGTAACAGGCACTATTAATAGGAACCTCTTAATAGGAACCTCTTCTAGGAACCCGCACATGAAAACCACAAGATCAGAACTGATCAAACAACATATTGACTCGTTTCCAGTTCTACCTGTAACTGTGACGAGATTAATGAATGTTACCAGCGATCCTGAGTGTTCTGTGAAGGACGTCGTGGAGACCATTCATTCTGATCCATCCTTGTGTCTAACTGTTCTAAAAATCGCCAACTCTGTCCTGTTCGGGCGTCCCCAGAAGGTCGACTCAGTAAAGATGGCTGTGGTGATCCTGGGGTTCAATGAAGTGCAGAGAATTGCCTTGACCAAGGCACTCATCAACTCGTTTAGTAAATTAGCCCAAAAGCACAAACCCTTTGTTGACAGGTTTTGGGAGCATTCTTTCGTTTGTGGAATCGCCGCCAGGGTTATTGCCCAGGATCTGAATATTACCCCCGACATTGCATTTATGGGAGGGCTTATTCACGATATAGGTAAACTGATCATGCTTGAAACTTTTGCTGATGACTATGACCTGGAACGTTGGATGACCAAAGTAAGCAATGAGGAAACGCTCCATGAAGAGCTTCAGTTTTTTTCCTTTACCCATGATATTTTAGGGGGCCAGCTGCTGAAAAAATGGTTTCTTCCTGAAAATTTGATCACTGCAGTTGCTTACCATCATCGCCCTGCTGAGACTACCAGGGAAAAAGGTCTGGCTCGCGTTATCCAACTTGCAGATATTTTGTCATTTTATTGCTGCAATCAGGGCTTGCTTGAGGATGATGATATTTTGCCAGTAATTCACACCATTCTGCCTGACGTACAATCCGATTGGCATGTTTTGGGGTTACCGCTGGAAGATGATGCAATAACTGGGTGGTTTAATTGGTTGTTAAATAACCATGAGCAGGGCAGTAATCTCAAAGACCATTTCTCAGCCTGAGATATCGTCGGTGATAGGGAAATGATGAGCAATCGTTTTCGCATTTTCTGTTTTTCTTCATCAGCAATACTAGTAATAAACGCATGGGAAATAAGGTGGGTAAAAGGATATATCGTTTCTTATGGAAATTTGCTCTAGGACTTGTTGGATTATCCATCTGTTTTGTCCTGTTATTCCGATTTGTTCCAGTATACGTTACTCCGCTAATGTTGATCCGTTCTGTAGAGCAGCTGTCTGCAGGGCAAAAATTTCAACTGAAGCATAACTGGGTATCGATTGAGGCAATTTCTAAAAATCTTTCTTTAGCGGTAGTTTGCAGCGAAGATCAAAATTTTTTGAATCATTTCGGAATTGATTTTAAGGCCATCAAACGTTCGTTTAAAGATTCCAAAAATGGAGCAAAACGACTGCGGGGGGCCAGCACCATCTCTCAACAAACCGCAAAAAATGTGTTTCTTTGGCCAGGCAGAAGCTGGGTTCGCAAGGGGCTTGAAGTTTATTTTACCTTTCTCATTGAAATTGTCTGGAGCAAAGAACGCATTCTTGAGGTTTATCTAAACAGCATCGAAATGGGAAACGGGATTTATGGCGCTGAAGCAGCTTCTCGTTATTACTTCAAAAAGAAGGCTAAAAATCTTTCAAGAAGACAGGCGGCAGCCATTGCCGCCGTTCTGCCCAATCCACGGGAATACAGTGCGAATCCCCCAACTCCTTACATACAAAGCCGGATCCGCTGGATTATAGAACAGATGGGTCAGTGGGGAACGTTAAAGTTCAAGTAAAAAATCTCCTTCCGGCAGTCAATTGTGAAATTATCTCAACGATTATGTGTTCCTTACATGTAGAAAGCGAGATCTGACCTGACGGATTTCAAGACTTGGCCCGATCTGACGATCAGCACGACACCTGGTCATCCATAATGCATGATAAGAAAGTAGTATCAACTTTTGATACTACTCAAAATGGAGAAGAACGGGAGCTCGCAGGATGGGAGTATCTTTTCAAAGTCTTATTGAAGTCCTTTGTAATTTTAATTTTCCAATTTTCGTTCTCGAAAATAAAAGCGATAATAACCAATTAAATTACTGCTCAAAAACAAAATTTCCATCAACACAGCAACTGGTGAAGCAGCTAAGTAATTGTGGCATAACCAGAACAATGTTCCAATAATCATAAACTGGCGTAACTTTTTATCGTCACTTTTGAACGCACCTAAGGTTTGAAACACTGACCCCAAACAGCTGAAGACACTCAGATATCCCTGGAAAGTAATTGCGGCAGAAACAAAAGAAACAGAAACAAATAATACCATCAACTTATTTGATGTTGAAAAAAAACTTGTTACATACCTTATCACAGCAATCATCATTAAAATGGCAGCTGTCCATTTTTCTAACAATAGGAAGTGGGTCGAGATGAAAACACCTGCCACTGAAAGACACAAAACAATATGAGTTCTCTTTTTTAATTGAAATGACAACAAATCAAAACAGATTGCAATACCGACCAAAACCTGTGACAGGACAAACGAATTCAAATTAAGTTCCTTTATAACAAATTATATAGAAGTTGCATCTTAAGCAGTTTGTTGGGTTATACAGAAATAACCCCTGTCAGGCAATGTGCAAGATACTAACTGAGTATCAGTCACCACGCCCGATACCACGACACTGTCAAGCCCCTCAATAGAAACACCATGTAAGATAATCTGTAAGATGCGATTTTAAACAGGTTTTTGCAAAATCTGTCATATCGGCTCTCGATTTCTACACAAACACACATTCTCTAACACCCCACAAGGGGGTACTCTTTTTAGTCCCCGTGCTTTGCGGGGATAAGTGCCTCGAAGGTCTCTCTACGTTCGCTATTTGGGGGTTACTTTAAGTTCCTAATTTCAAAACACTCTCCAGATTTCTTGTTTTTTATCACAGGAAATCTGGGGTAAGGCACTAAATGGATCGGCCCGAGGTGGATTCACCTTGGGCCGAGTCATTGTTAAAGTTGTTCAATATATTTTTCGTTGTAACTGCTACTATTTGAGTTCTGCGGGTTTTGTCTCCTTTTTAGCCATGAATTTGATCATCTTGTTCATCGCTTCGAGGTGAGCCTTAGGGTCAAGTGTTCCCTCGGTCGAGACCTTTTTCCAGAGCTCGGCCTCACTCATATTCTGATGACAGCCCATACAGGTCCCGGCACGCAGGAAGTTATCCAGCTCCTGCTTGTTAAAGGCCCTTGACATTGGCCAGTGTGTTCCAACTGTTGCGAGTTGCGTGCCCATACGGTCCACTATCTGCGACCAGTCGAAGGTTAATTTCGGGATGGCAGGGATCTGTACGCTGTATTTCGCGGGAATAATTTCGCGGGTCGTGGCATCCATCAGATCCATAACCACATCTTCAGCCTGTCGCTGGCCAAATGTACCGTTGCCGATCCCCAGTCCGGCCACTTTGGGATTAGTGTGGCAGGATTCACAGGTTCGGGCTTTTCGCTGGGCGGTATGTGGCTGTACCGGTGCCATATCGATGGCAAGTGGATCATGTCCCTGATCAAGCTCTTTGCCTTCTGTCGCATTCAAGGCAATCTCATTGTTTAAGAGAGTTTCACCTTTGTCGTTGATGATGGTGTAGGTAACCTGGCAGCCAGGCATAAGCGGACTTACCCGACCTTCACCACTGATACCAAGAACGGGATCTTCCCAGCGCAGGTAGGAGCGTGTTTCAGAAATTTTGCCCGGCGACTTCAAACCACCTGAACCTAATACCGACTCTGCGGTTTGGCCGTTTGCCTTCTGGGCGTTGCCTGAGGAAACCCAGTCAGTACCAGCGACAGGTTTGCCGTCCTTTGGCTTAAAATTAACCTGTACATGGCAGCCGTAACATTGAGGTGCCCAGGAAGCATGACAGGAATAACACTCAAGTTTATCCATATGTTTGGCAACAGAGTTCATTGCCACTTCCGCTGATGGATCCTTCCATTTATTTTCATCACGAAGAGTTTTCAGCACAGGAACCTCAAAGTCGTTGCCGGTTGCTGAATGCACGATAACCTTATCTCCACGTTTTATAACGTTTCCAAAGGGATTACCCCGGGAAGTGAGAACAAAGCCATCTTCGGCTTCGTAGGGGAAGCCGAACTGTTTTCCTGGGATCAACCGTTCTGTGGCAACCCCGCGGGCATCTCCCGCCAGCTCTTTACCGAATTCGTCACCGTAGCCGACGGGCAGTTCCCAGGGAAATTTATCGGTCAGGCCGTGGCAGTCAGAGCATTCGATTTCCACCTGAGCCAGAGTCGTACCATGGATGTTGCCGTCACCATGCATATCAATTGAGGTATGGCAATCCTGACAGAGCATACCACCTTTCGGGTTTCCTACACGGCTTGCCTGCTTGTGATGGAGGTCATCTGAGACAAAGAGATATTTTTTGGTATGCAGTTTCGGTTGTTTTTCTCCTTTT
>WTAT01000329.1 GCA_013139415.1 Desulforhopalus sp. | reverse complement strand
TATGGCTGTGCTTATTTTTTTAAAATTTCTCGATTTTGAACAAAATGCCTATTCTCGGACAAGCTCCTAGCTTAGCTGTTTAACCGGGTTTTACGTTCCATTGCTCCCTAAACCCCGTTTTCGCACGGCCGCTGCCGCTAGGCCTATAACTAGGAAACTCGGGCTAGTGGATATATCTATCTGTTTACCTGCTTCTTGTCCTCTGCTTATCTGCCTAAATTTAAGTTTCACATCTGTCGATTTTTGTGATAGCTTTTTTTGAAGATAGCTTTTGAGCTTGATAAGGAATTGGGACTTATGATTTCTTAGGTATCATGGCGGTAATCTTACATTTCCTAACCTCAAAATATATTGAAGATAACTATTTTTTCTTGACATTCTTCAATATGCTATGATGGGGTAGGAGGCTATTGTAACTGACTCAATGATTTTTATCGTTAACAATTGATAATTAGCAATTGATTATTAACAATTCATGGCCAACAGAGTGCCACCAATTGAAAAAAAGTTAATCCAGCAACCCTATCCCTTACAAACATCAGTGCACAGAACAAGAGATACAGGGATCATAGGCCCGCACCAGCATTTCGGCCAGTTTCTCAATTTCTTGATCACTTTTTCCATCAGCAGCACATTGGGTTGCTAATGCGACAATATCATAATGAATATTGGCATTGTTCTGACTGGTGGGAATAACACAATCGGCCTGTTGGATATGGCCCGCATCATCAAAATTATAACTGTGATAGAGAATCCCCCGTGGTACCTCCACGGCTCCAACCCCCACACCACTTTGGGGCTCTACCACTTGGCGGGGCTCCTGCCAGCCATTACTTAAAAGGTCCTCAATTAGAGCAATGGCATCCATGACCACATGGATACACTCAACCAGCTGTGCCACGTTGTTCATGTAAGGATTTTGATTGACCGGGCTCAACCCAAGATTTCCGGCAACCTCCTTGGCCAGGGGATGCAGAAAAGCAAAATTGTTATTAAAGCGGGCCAACGCCCCCACCGCAAGGGAATTCCTGGAAAGCTTGCTCCATTTAGAAGTTGATCGATCAACACAGTATTCATTGCTCATTTTTCGATATTCATGCTCTTTCATCTGGACGCCATCGCTGGAAAGAAGATCTCCACCAATAAACGGATAACCTGCCGTCCCTCTCAGGGAGACAAACTCTGTTTCACGGGTAAAGTCAGGAATTTGAAAAGAGCCGAAAAGCTCAGCACTTTTCATAAGATCGTCAGCCGACTTTTCAAGCCGCCTGCTTATCTGCAAGAGCCTCTCTTTTTCAGGTAGCATAGTAAAACCACCCACTACAGTTCTGGTTGGATGCAGCCTTCTCCCCCCTATAACATCACATATATCATTGGCCAGCATCTTAAGTCGCAGGGCGCGCTCAATCACCTCAGGATGACTCTCAATTAGGGGTAAAACGCTGCCAGTACCGAGAAAATCCGGCGCAGCCAGAAAATAGAGGTGCAATATATGACTCTGCAAGGTCTCCATGTGTTTCAGGAGGAGGCGCAGTTTATTGGTCTGTTCGGTGGGAGTTATGCAAAAACCGTTTTCCACAGCCCTAATACTGGCCAAGGTGTGACCAATGGAACAGATTCCACAGATTCTGCCACAGATATAGGGGGCGTTATCCCACTTTTTACCAACCAGCAATGCCTCAAAAAAACGGGGCGTCTCCACAACCTCCCAGTACGCCTCTTCAACCTTGCCGTTCTTGATGCTAATCTTTATATTGCCATGCCCTTCCACTCTGGTCAGATGCCGCACGTCAACATTACAGCTCACTTTCATCTTACTTCCCCTTTCTTGCAGCCTGGAACTCTTCTGTATAGGCGGTAAATCCGCCAAAGCACTCAAGACGGTCCGTTAAGGTCTCTTCGGAAAAACCATGTTTAGCCATGATCTCTCTGAGCTGCGCCACATTAGCCTCCTCGGCAGGACCACGACACCCCCAGCAACCCATCCTGTTGTTGGGGCACCAGGCATCACAGCCTCCCCTGGTCACCGGCCCCAGACACGGCTCTCCCAGATCAAAGAGACAGATATTCTCATTAGCCTTGCAATCCATACAAACGGGATATTTGGGATGGTTGATTGATTTACCGAGAATCAGATTGGTAACGATTTTTTCAACCTCTTCTTTTTTTATGGGGCAACCGTAAATTTCAAGATCTACCTCAACAATCGCCGAAAGTGGTCTTACTACATCCTCAGTCTCGATGGGAAAATCGCCATAGACCTCCTTTTTGACCCACTCTTGATCACTAAAGCGATTGCGCAGTTGGTTGACACCGCCAAAACAGGCGCAGGATCCCAGAGCAACCAACACCTTTGCATTTTTGCGAATCTCCTGCAAACGCTCAACCTCATCGGCCCGTGTTACACTCCCCTCTACAAAGGCAATATCATAATCATCAGACCTCTCACTCATAGCCTCTCTGAAATTAACCACCTCCATCAGAGCAAGGAAATCAACCAGAGTTGCCTCGTTATTAACAATCTGCAACTGACACCCTTCGCAGGAGGATAACTCGAAAAATGCTACTTTCGGTCGCCCTAAAGGAACACCAAGATACTCAAGTTTATTAGACATAGTTAGATCGCCTCCTTGAGATTCATAACAGACCAGTAGTCAAAAACCGGCCCCTTCAGACAGGTATAAGTTGAGCCAATATTGCAGCGACAGCATTTGCCCCGCCCACAGTGCATCCTTCGTTCGAGAGATACAAATATTTTCTGCATGGGGATGCCCGCATCTATAAGAATCTTGCAGACAAATTTAAACATTATAGGAGGACCACAGACAATGGCGTAGGTGTTATCCGCAAAAGAGTCACCAGCCTTGGATATTCTCGCTACAAGTAGCTCGGTAATCAACCCCACCGGACCATCCCATTGACTATCAACCTCCTCAACCGTCACGCTCAGGTTAATATCAAATTTGCGCCACATATCGTAAAGGTAGGTAAAGAGAAGTTCCGAATGGTTTTTAGCACCATACATAATGTCTACCTCGTTAAAGCGACTGCGATTTTCCAAGACACACATAGTGGGAGACCTTAATGGGGCCAGTCCCAGTCCTCCCGCCAGGAGCAGAACATTCTGGCCAAACATCTCATCCACCGGGAAGTTGGTGCCAAACGGCCCCTTAATCCCGACCTTGGTGCCGCGTTTCACCCGGGAGAGATAATTGGTCAATGTACCAACGTCTCGAATGCACAGCTCAATATCACCATGCCTGGTTGGCGATGATGAGATTGAAAATGGTGCCTCACCTATACCTGGCAGTTCGAGCATAACAAACTGACCAGGCAGGAAGGTGAACCTTTTGCGCCTCTCCGGATCACAGATCTGAATCTGGTAAAGTTTCTCCTTTTCTGTCAGTGAATAGACATTGGTAATCTCAGCTTTGTAGCTAAAAGAGAGCCCCGCCGCATCGTGTTTCCTCCTTCCCTTGCGAGTTTCTTTATAGGGATCAACAAATTGCAAGTTTTCCATTTCAATCTTCCTCCCCACGTACACTGGCAATCACCTCAGGAACATTTATTCCGGCCAGACAGGCCTCCCCGCACCGGCCACACCCGACACAGAGCGACTCCTCAAAGGCCTCAACAAATCCACGGTGCTTGTGATAGTAGCGGTATTTTAAGCGAACATGGCTTTCCTGCCTAAAGTTATGGCCCCCAGCCACTTCCGCAAAATCAATCAGATTACAGGAGTGCAGATGTTTTACCTTGGCGGCCCGCTGCAGGTCCAGGCTTACCTGCTCTTCTACCCCGTAGCAGTAGCAAGTTGGGCAGACATTGGCACAAGTGCCGCAGGACAAACATCTCTCGCCCCATTTCTGCCAGACCGGCGCCTGAAACACCATATCCAGAATCTTGGTCAAATCGGTAGTATCCACCTGGGCGGTGAACTTCTTGTTTCTCTCAGCCACCGCCGCCATGTATCCAAGATGATCTTCTTCGGTTGGGTCTCTGGTCTCCAAATTTTTCAGCCAGTTGAAAGCTGTTGCCGAAAGAATTTCTACAAAATATTTCTCACCCAGATCAGTTAGAAACATATCAAAACCGTGCAGAGCTGTATCAGTTCCCATTGACCGGCAGAAGCAGAAAGGCTGTGGTTCACAGTCCATACCGATAATGAACATGTTTCTCCGTTTACTGCTATAATATGGGGAGGGATAAACGCTCTCCAAGAGAACTTTATCAAGTTTATTCAAGGCATTAATATCGCAGGCATGCATCCCAAAAAAGACAGAAGGCTTACCTATGTTGAAATCAACCTTTTCCCGCCAATCACTCTCTGCCATGTCGAAGGTAGACAAGGTCTCTTGATGGGGCAGGAAATATTTTTTAGGAGAGAACTTCGCACTGGAGTAATCCAGCTGTAACTGGCTGAAGTCACGGACGATATCAAAAGAGATAATTGCCTGATCCTCTTTATCCACCCCTTGCTTGACAGGCCCAACAATATGGTTTTCGGAAAGGACATCAAAAAGTTTCGGCAACTCCTCTTTACTACATATCTTGAAAATCATCCCAGGCACCTCGAAATTTTCTTGATTATTGAAACTTTTGACTATATTCAGGTTGCCATGCCAGGAGACAGTTTGTCAACCCTGCAATTACCAACAATTACCCTGCAACGTAAGGGGTAATTAAACCCCATCTTTTTTTTGCCAAAACAATTTGTGATTACCAAGGAACTTCAGCCAACCTAGCCCGAGTTTCCTAGTTATCAAAAAGGCGATTCATGGGAAACGGTATACCATCGCCAACAATATTGGAATGGCTTCCCCTAACGGGAATTTCGCAGAAAAAATAAAACTGCAAGATCTTCGGCTAGGATTAAATAAAAAGTTTCTCTATGCCTATGTTTCCACCGGGCCATAAGGCTTAGGGCTGTGGCAAAGAAAACTGCCGGAACACCTATTATCCAGCTAGCGTTGTCCGATCCGGCAAGCACATACCACAAACTGGAAAAGACAACCAATCGCACCAGGCCCCGCCGGGCAAAGCTCGACAAGGTGCGGCTTTTGGAGGAACGGCTGTTTTTATGCATGGATTCATTTTTCGTAACTATTCAGCAAAAAACCAATAACGTTATTTTTATCCCGAACTGTAACTGTTCAGCAGTACTCCAAGCGTTCACAGGCAGGCTGGTCAGCTATACATCAGCATTATGGGCCTCCTGACCGTGGGCAGATAAGAGCAGACTCCGGATGGGGTGCTACTGAACAGTTACAGTTTTTCTTTTTAAACTAATCCATTATCTTGTTTTATTTTTTTAGGTTTAATGGTGGAAAGTCAAGCTGTTTTTCTCCTGGTCCCGCCACAGATCGGGGAGGTGACAGCGGCTGGCCGCCTTGGGCAGTCCGCCACCGTGCCTCAGCGAAACCCTGTCCTGAAAAATTTTGGCAGTATTGCTTTTGTCTGTTTTTTTTCAATAATAACCGTTATGGATTAGTTTCAATTTATGCACTTACTCTTAATGAATAACATTTTTTTCGTAGAGGAAGAAAATCATGGTAGCTGACCGCACTTCAATAATACGTGCACGAGACGTGATGCAGAAGTGAATCGAGTCCATTGATGGCCTAGCAGTCTGTCGGATTTAGGCTCCAACAGTGATAGCCAAAATCATGTACGCAACTATGTATCATTTTGAATATACATGTAAAACTTGGATTTTTTCGGAGTTTATGGTTAATTATTATGTAATTCCAACTGATTACATGGTGCTAAAAATATGACTCCAAAATTTATTCCCACAAATAGAGAGCAGCAGTACCTCTTCCCACCATCTATTCAAGATTGGCTCCCGGAAAAGCAACTGACTCGATTTGTTGTCGAAATCGTCTCACAGCTTGATTTGCGATCTCTTACTGAAACCTATGCAGGAAAAAGTCATGAAGCGTATCACCATGAAATCATACTATCTTTGCTATTTTACGGCTATGCCACCGGTGGGTTCTCAAGTCGAAAAATTGAGAAAGCAACATATGATTCCGTTGCCTTTCGTTTTATCTCTGCTAACACCCATCCTGACCACGACACCATCGCCAATTTTCGTAAGAAATTTCTTGAACAATTGAAACCGCTTTTTGTTCAAATCTTGATGCTTGCTCGTGAAATGGGACTTTTAAAGTTGGGCAAAGTAAGCCTTGATGGTACCAAGATAAAAGCCAATGCCTCCAAACACCATGCCCTGAGTTGGGATCATGCCTGTAAACTCGAGCAACAATTACAGGCAGAGGTTGATGGACTCATTGGTCTCGCTGAACAAGCTGATTCAGAAGAAATACCCGACGAAATGGATATCCCGGCAGAACTCTCGCGTCGTCAAGACCGATTGGATGCCATAGCTCAGGCAAAGGAAAAAATCGAAGAGTGGGCAGCACAAAGATACGCTGAGGAACAAAAGGAATACGAAGAAAAACTTGACAAACGTCGTGCAAAAGCTGAATCTTCCTACAAAAAGCCACGAGGTCGTAACCCTGAGCCACCTACGCCGGGACCCCGTAAAAAAGTTTAGTTGAGAACAATTAATATAGCCTTACTTTTAAGCTGCATTCGTTAGGGATTAGCGATTAGTATGGCTAATATACTCCGACAGACTGCTAGGTATAGTACAATTGACTATCATGATATAAACAAACAGGGGAAGGATAAGGCATGAAACGGTTTAAAAATATTCTACTGGTTACTGACGATGATGAGTGCACACAGGATACTGCCCTGCAGAGGGCTGTAGCCCTAGCGGAACATAACCAGGCCGATTTGACAATTATCAATGCTCTGAATTTGCCGCGCGATACCAGCCTACCGGGTGACTCCGCTTCCGGTAGACTCAAGAACGCCATCATTGATGGCCGGCAGGACCAGTTGGAGAAGATAACCGCGAGTGGTCCGGCAAGTGTTAACATACGGAGCAAGGTAATTGAGGGTGCCATATTTCCAGAGATTATCCAGGAAGTTCTGCGAAACGGGTATGACCTGGTCATGAAGTGCGCTGAAGAAACCAGCAGTCTGCAAGACCGAATATTTGGCAGTACCGACATGCACCTGCTACGCAAGTGTCCTTGCCCTGTCTGGATCATGAAATCAAATGAAAAAGTGAAATATCAACGGATTTTTGCGGCTGTGGACGTTGAGGATGATAATAATGATGAAATAATAAACAGCCTGAATCGGCAAATCCTGGAAATGGCCTCCTCGCTTGCTTTATCAGAGTTCAGTGAATTGCATATTGTTCATGCCTGGACGGCCTGGGTTGAAAGCTGGTTAGACCCTCCCCCTTTTGGTTTCATGGGTTCCATGGATAACGGTGATGTGGCTGAATGGGTGGAACAACTGAGAGTGGTGGATGAAACAAAGATGAAAAACCTTATAAAAACACTCACTGAAAATATTGGTCAGGATGACATGGGATATCTCAAGCCAGAGGTACATTTCGTTAAGGGCGCGGCAGACGAAGTTATCCCGCGTCTGGCACGTGAAAAAAAGGCGGACCTGATTGTCATGGGCACGGTAGTACGCACCGGTATACCTGGCTTAATCATAGGCAATACCGCAGAGAGTATCCTGAATAACATTGGATGTTCGGTATTAGTAGTCAAGCCCCCAGGGTTTATCACCCCGGTACATCTTGATGATAAATAATTTTAGACCGGCACAGAAGTGGACGCTACTGGTTCTGCTTGTCGCAGGAATCACATTTCTGCACTACAACACGGATCAGGGTCGATAGTACTTTCATGTATTTTAATTTTACGGGGAACTCTATTTTCTCCCAATTGTACTTGCATCCTTCTGGTTCGGTCTGCGTGAGTTCTGCGTGTCTCCGTCACGATTACCGCATGTTCTCTGCCCTTTATTTTCCAGCACTGGCAGAGTTTTTCACCGAATGATCTTGATAATATTTTGTCACTTCTGCTGTACAACGACCTGGCTGTGCTCTCCGGTGTACTAAAAGTGAAAGATAGGGAGACAATAGTCCGGGAGAAGCTATTGCAAGCTGAGAACCTGGCAGCTATGGGCAGATCCCTTACCGCAGTTGCCCACGATATGAAAACACCTCGTATACTTATTGGCGGATTTGCAAGGCGTATATTGAAGAAAATGGGTGATAAAGATCCGGCTCGTATAAAACTGACCCTTATTATAAAGAAATAGAAAAATGGAAAGTATGACCGAGGACATGCTCGACTTTTCCAAACCTTTGACTCTGAATTGGATTCGAGGGAGTTTTAACACAACTGTGCAGGATGCACTGTCTAAAGTAAAAGAAGCATCTGAGAGGAACAATGTTGCTATTGAATATAGGTCTAATCCTGACGTGATGGACATCAGCTTTGATCCCTTATGGTTGGAACAGGTGCTTGTCAACCTGGTGCAATGCTATTGAGGTATCTTCAGAGGGGAGTACAGTGGCGATAACCCTTTCCAGATTGCCTGAAGGCCCGATTCTTGACGTGGCGGATAGTGGCTGTGGCATACCGTTTGCGAAGAGACAAGAGGTGTTTGATCCTTTCTTTACCACTAAAGAAGAGGGTGGGGCCTACCCAACAAAGGTACCAAATGCGACATAGGATTTGGAGAGGCTGATCAATTCAAAATTCATTGTCTTTTATTTATCTTGTCCATTTCAAATAGACGTATGCGTTTTCATGCTCGGTCCCGAGCTATACGAAAACTGTATAGTTTATCAAAAAAAGATTTTAACTCCTCACACTTTACCTACCCAGTTTCCAGTTTCCTGCGTTTCAAAGTAATAACTCACCGTAAAAGCGGTCAGTCGATTCACCGAATAATTTTTAACTTGAACCAGTACCTGCGGGGGTGGTGGAACTACTACTCAATCTCCAGGTGTAACAGTATGTTTCGTTCTATTAATGGATGGATAATGAGACGCTTACGGGCGAATCTCTGGAAACAGTGGAAGAACCCGAGAACGCGTGTCCGCGAGTTAAGAAAACGTGGCATATATGGTCGCTTTGCACATTCAACCGGCAACGCCCGGAAAGGTGCTTGGCGAATGAGTAGGGTAAAGTGGGTGATAATTGCCTTGCCGAACAGATGTTTCAGCCATAACCTCAAGCTTTTTCTCCGCGGGTCTCCTGCCCAGATCAGCCGAACCACCTTGGTACGCGATCCGTATGCCGGGTGGTTCGGGAGGGACGGTCAGTGATGGCCGTTCCTATTCCGATAAAACGGTTTGTTCAGTATGCGAAGTCGCAATTGTTTTTCGAACTCAATGATCATAAACATAAATATACCTAAAAAGACGATCAATATAACATCAAATAGATTTACTGCTTCAGTTTCGAACACGCTTTGAAGCAAAGGTACATAGGTAATTGCGGCCTGTCCGATAGTAACAGTGACAATTGATATCTATAAAACACGGGTACCACGTATGCCTTTCCAGCTTAATGACTTTGTATTCATGTTCCGTAAGAATAAAAGATGGAATATTTCCAGTACAACCAGGGTATTCATTGCAATCGTGCGAGCTAAGTTTTCTGAGTAGCCTTGTACGATCGCATACTCATAAACTCCAAATAGAGGTGCGGAACCGATTCCTACAATATCACGCAACTTTGAAAATTAAACAACACCTATTGCCTGAGTATTCAATTAGATAGGGACACCACCGGAAAACGACAATCAATGCTTATTGGAGCGAGGAATCGATTCCGGCAATATCACGCAGTAGGCAAGATGAAAACCGCGTCAGATAAGCATCTACAGCAATAAAATGTCACAATCCCCCCCCCCCTCGCATTTTCTTCGGGAACGGCTCAC
>WTAT01000163.1 GCA_013139415.1 Desulforhopalus sp. | reverse complement strand
TTTTCCCTTTTTGTTTAATTTTACCCAAATATCAGAGATGAGGAATGACAGACAATTATGCAAAAATTGTTCAAGACAATCTTAATCAACTATACGATAATCTGCCGAAAGACCTAGCAAAGAATCTTCCAGGCGGAGCAGGAAGGAAAACGTTTTGTTTTTGATGCATTTGGAGAGAAATGTTTGATTGAACCGAAAGGGATTACTCCTGGCGATGAAGAACACTCTTCCGTGTTGGGTATTTTAATATCTCTTTATGCTTTGAATGCCCGCCCTGAGGTATGCGTTCCCGCGCCGTTAAAAGCGTGCAAAGAGTTTTCAGACAGTATGCCTTATGTGGGAGTCTTTACGACACATACTGAACAACTGCTTGTCACTCATGTGGACAAAATCAAATACGCCCGCTGGTCCATCATGCCTGTCACCACAAACATGGCCCCCACCGTAATCACTGCCGGGTTGGCGTAGCCTGCCACTGCCTCACGTGGCGTGAGGATCCCGCTGACCACAAGCAGGACCATGATACCAATGGCGGTCAGATCCACGGATATCTTCTCTGTGATCAGGAGATAGAGGGTAGCGATCAGGAGCAAAGAGAGTATCCAGGTGCCCATATTGTGATCAGGTTGAGGTGAATACCTGGCAGTGAATGTCTGCCGCTGGTTTAAAAATATACATTAAGTATATTATGCCTGAAAGGACAGGGGGAAAGTGTAGTGCGTTGTAAGGTTTGGGACCAACTTCGCCTCTTCAGATTTTATAGTGTAAGGCCATAACGTGCTTTATCGAATAGTTCCCCGGAAAAGCTACTCTGGAAGCTCTTTTGCTTTAATAGAGTCTGAAGATTGAGACTGCCATCGGCAATCTTCTTTGGATATCCTGTTTTTTGCTATCCTTACAATCTACATGATATACTGTTAGGAAATGCACCCTAACCTAATGCTTGTTTGCCGTAATGTCTTGGATATTGTAGATATCTTGTAACTATTTAATAACTTGTTAGGTCTTTGGGAAGACTGGTCTCATATTCTTTAAAACATAGTTAATTTTCAAACGGGAAAAACATGAAAAAGCTTGTAATTTTTTATTTTTTCAATTTCTGCCAATGAAATAATTTCTTTGGCAACACTTAATTGGCAACCTTTCTATGGGGAAAATCTTCCTAAAAATGGGTTCTATGCCGAACTGTCAAGAGAGGCATTTAAACGTGCCGGATATGATTTGATAATTACTTTTGTTCCATGGAAAAGAGCGGTGCAAATGGCAAGAACAGGAAAACAGCGGTTCCCGGAGTAATCCAATTTAATGAAAAGTAGACTCCCATCAGCTCTATTTCGCAAGGCAGCTTGGTAAATGAAAGCAGAGTATCCTTGCCTTGGACTACAGTGAGTTGAAAAAGCCATAAATTCCCGTTTTATGGGTACAACTGTTCACCCGCCTCCTGTTTGTCGATTTTAAGCAATCAGGAGAGCCATTGTTCTTTGATAATGTGACTGAGCAATCTTATCCGGTCGATAGATCGGGTAACTGCACCTTTATATCGGACAAAATAGCCAGATACAGCGACTCCATAGAATCAACGTTGAAGAACCTAAACATTGAGCGGATATCTTCCCATAACTGCCGCTTACTTTTGACTTTTATCCATACTTCATTGAAGAGCACACAGCACAGTTGCAGGGCTTGATCCACCAAGAAAGCCAGCATCATGAGCAACACAAATACTGTACTGAGGTTGTTTTTACCAAGGCCATAGTTATGGCCGAAACCATATCCCTGATTCTTAAGGGTTTTGAATGTCTCATTTTCAATCTTCCACCTTGCCCGCCCACCGCGCATAATCAGAAAAACATTTTCATCGGTGACGACAAAATCAGTTATCCAGCAAAAGCGCTGGGTTTTCCCTGTGGTGGTGTTTTCTTCCCAGTATTCAATGAAGTTTACCAACCTGCCCGGTGGCATCGCCTGCTTTGGGCCGTGATACTGGGAGTGGTTACCCTAACCCTGATGTTTTTGGGCGGGCTAGAAGCCATCCGGACCGTCTGCATTGTAGCGGCATTCCCCCTTGTTTTTGTGATTGGTCTCAGCGTCTGGTCTCTTCTCCGGGTGTTAAAAGAACATGATTCAACAGCCGCCGAAAAGCTGCAGGCTGAATTGATTATTCCTGAGAATTGGGATGTTGCAAATGCATTGGGAGCAGTGACCAGTCATGTCTTAATTCGTCAAAATCTCACTATTCGTCCCGATAGCAGAGGGCGTTTATGTGATGGAAGGAATTGTTGACAATCCTTCGTTTGTTTCCCTGGAGGAGGCTGAGGAGTGTGCTGTATCCCACCTTCGTCCCAAAAATGAGAAAGGATGCGAGGGAAGCCGACACCAGTGAGCAAAAAGTAGTGCTTGATATTGAGGATAGCAATGCTTCCTTAAAAGATGGGTCATCTCTACTGCTGGAGAGAAAAATATCTGCCTGCATAAAAGGTAGTCAAGATATTGACATGCAGGCTGCTTCAATGTTTGTTAAGTAAGAGCATAAAGGTTTTTGTGTTGAGGTGATGGTATTTTCAATGGCTGAAAAAGATTTAAAATGCGCTGATGCGAAGGTTATCACACGTGTGAGTGTTGATTTGTCCTTAGACGAGCTTTTAAAGAAAATCGGGCGAGCTGCTGATAAACCCGCTTTTCGAGATGCAGCGGAGAAAGCCCTAGGTGCTGCTTGTGGGGTCTGGTCTCCAAAACTTATTTACAGGTGGCTCAACTGCCAGAGAGCTAAAAAAACAGAACTCGACCTTACCTGTCCGGGTACTGGGGAAAAGGGGAGGGTTGACCTTGGCTTTTCCATCCAGTTTGTAGAAGGCGCAGAGATGACTCTCATAGGCGTATACACGGTGGGCCAAGAGCTGGAAGAGCTGGCTAAAAGTGCCTCAGAGAGTGGTTTACACCTCGATTCGTACATATATGATATGATTTCACTGGGGGTGCTTGAGAAGGTGAATGACCAGGTAAATGCACTCGTTGAAAACTATGCTGTAGAACGAACGTGGGGAGTAAGTCCGTTCTTAAGTCCGGGTTCTGTGCATGGCTGGGAGCTTGATGACCAGTTGAACCTCATAGAGCTTTTACCGATTAATGAGATTGGGGTTGAAAAATCTTCTTCAGGAATATTACACCCCTTTAAAAGTTTATCTTTTCTTATTGCTGCAGGTCCTGGCTTGCAGGAAGCGAAGGTTGGGGCCAGTTGCCAGGTGTGTTCGCGTAGAGATAACTGTGAAATGCGCGGGCAGACATAATCCCCCAGCCCGCCGGTTTCATGTTTTCTTCTGCTTACTAAGCTATTCATATATCAAATTCATAGAGATGAAAAAACATTGCGTCACTATTTTGCCCCACGGCAGAAAATTTGAGGTTGAACCAGAGCGCAACCTGATGACCAGCCTGATTGAGAATTCAATATTTCTGAGATCGGACTGTGGAGGCAGGGGAGTCTGCGGAAAATGCCGGGTCGATATTAGCCGTAAGCAGCACGAAAGTGAACCGCATAATGCCTGCACCTTTGATGTTGTTGAGGATATCTCCATAGAGATCCCAGAGAGGTCGATGCTTTCATCCCACATTATTAAGAAAGCTCCGGCAACCCTGCCTGCGTCCTTTGTTGAAATGTTCAAAGATGTGGCAGAGGACAAAGTTAAAAGGTTTGGGGTTGCCATAGATTTGGGTACAACAACTATTGCCCTCTATCTCTGTAATATGACACATGGTGAGGTCGTTGCTTCACTCTCTGTGAAAAATCCCCAGGCTCATTATGGGGATGATGTTATGAGCCGGATTGGTGCTGTTGCCGAGAAGAAGGGCAATCTGGATCATTTGCAAAAGCTGGTCGTCAAAACCATTCAATGGGGGTGTGAAAAACTTGCCGCTGCCCATGAGCTTACGCCAGACCAATTGGCTAAGATGGTGGTGGTTGGAAATCCTGCCATGGTTCATCTTTTTTTAGGGGTTGATCCAGCCCCGATTGGAGTCGCGCCCTATGCACCCGCTTTTTATGATGCTCGTAATACTGACTGTGCTGAACTCGGTTTTGAACGTCTCTCGCTGCAGGTGTATACTCTGCCCCAGGTATCGGGTTTTATTGGCGGTGATATCCTTGCCGCAACTCTTGCTTCGGAAATTCACGAGCAGCCGAAAGGGACTCTAATTGTCGATATCGGAACCAACGGGGAAATTGTCTATAAATCTAAAAATGGTATGTATGCAACCTCCTGTGCCACCGGTCCCGCCTTTGAAGGAGCCTCAATCTCTTGCGGCATGCAGGCAATTCCCGGGGCCATTGAAAAGGTTGTCATTGCCGATCGTTACAGCGCACCTGAAAACGTTGTTATCAAGAAAAACAATAGCAGCAAAGCACCCCACCCAACTGGCTTGTGCGGTTCCGGAGTAATAAGTGGCGCTGCTGAACTCTATCGCACCGGGATTATAGAGCCTAGTGGGGCCTTTGTGAAGGACAGTAATATTACAGCCTTGTCAGATCAGGTGAAAAACGGCAAAAGTTATATTCTATCAAATCCTGGTGGAGACGGCGGAACTGTAGAGGTTGCTATCAGTCAGAAGGATATCCGTTCTATTCAGTTGGGAAAGGCGGCACTGATAACCGGCATTGAATTTCTTTTAAAAGAAGATGATAGCCAGGTGCCTGAAATAATAATTGTGGCAGGCGCTTTTGGCTCCTACCTTGAAAAAGGTGATATGATCACTCTCGGAATGCTGCCGAAGATAGAACTGCATGACATTATAAACAGTGGTAATCTTGCGGGTGCTGGGGCAGTGATGGCACTGTGCAGTGAACAATATTTGCAGCGTGCAAAAGAGCTGGCAGCAGAGATGAAGGTTGTGGATCTTGCTTTAAGTACTGAGTTCCAGAATGTTTTTGTTCAGAGGCTGGGGTTCCCTGAAGTTTTATGTTAATCTTGTTATTTCCAAATCAACATTACTGGCGGCAGCAGCCCGTTGATCATTAGCCTTAAAATTGCCACATCGAAGTTCTAAAGTGCTTATCAACATCAATATTAAAGGTTTCTACTGGAGTCTCTGGTTCTCAGGAGGCCGAATGCCTATCACATTTTAACTTGCTGGCCGTCCGAGATTGATCGAATAGGTTTTATCAATTGTTGCGCCCATAAAGACCCCCAACGGTAAAATGAAGCACAAAGTCCTGCAGCACTATCTGTGCTCAGATTAATCCGTCGCAATTATTGATAAAAGCCGAAGAACTGGAGTGCGGAGCATTTGGGAGCGTCAATCGAGAACTAACCAAGCTTCTCTTTCTTAGAATCAACTTGAGAAAATTTCTGGATAACGCAGTGATTCAGCCTAGATAGAGAGTATCTGTGATGTGCTGAGGCATAGGGCGGGCGAAAAAAGGACGCACCAACATCAAATACGGGTATTGTATGCTCCGGTACATTACCTGCGTCCGACGTACGCGGCCTTTGATTTGACCGTGAGTTTCAACGCCTTCTTCCGTCCAGTCGCAAATCTTGGAGGTCGAATGGAGGGAGGATGACGTTAAAACTCAAGGTCCAATCAAAAGC
>WTAT01000131.1 GCA_013139415.1 Desulforhopalus sp. | reverse complement strand
ATATCGTACTGCACTTTCAGGCAAAGTGACAGTGTTGCTAGGCATATTGATAGTAAGAGTCCCCCAAAAAGGCCGTTCCTCACAAGGAACGGCCTTTTTGTTTTATTAGTTGATAACGGTTGACGGTTAAGTATGATGGTAGGTATCTTGGGGGAGTATTCTGAGGTGGTAGAGACCTCTGCCTTTTTAAAAACCTGATGTAATAAACGAGAAACATTTATGAAATCTTTTGATGATCTGTTAGAGGAAGCAACTCGTATTCATGGCCACGTTTGTGCGGGCCAGGTAATTGGGGTTCGTATGTGTATGTTGGCTCTTTCGTACCTGAAGATAGACGACCCTAAAGGTGCCGATCGTAAAAAGCTGTATGTGTTTGTTGAAATAGACAGATGTGCGACGGATGCCATACAAACGGTGACTGGTTGCAGCCTGGGGAAACGTTCTATGAAATGGGTTGACCATGGAGTTATGGCAGCAACGTTTGTAAATCTTGATTCAAAAAAGGCTGTCAGGGTTACCGCGCTTGAAGAGTCCCGTGAATTGTCAAAAAAATATTGCAGTGATATCGTTGATAAGTATGCCCGTCAACTCGAAGCCTATAAAAGTATGCCGGAAAAAGAACTCTTTCGCGTCGAAGATGTTGTCGTGCAAATTCCGCCGGAAAACTTACCCGGCAGACCTTTAAAAAGAGTTAGGTGTGAAAAATGTTCAGACTGGGTGCAGGATAAAAGAGATGTACAAGTCGACGGTAAGGTTCTTTGCCGAAGTTGTGCTCATGGACGCTACTACAAGTTGCTCGATACATAGGTCATTGTTAAGTATTTCAGGACCATTTATCTTATCAAAAAAAAATAGTGATGGTATTTATTCCCAGTAAAGGGGACTAAGAAGTGCACCCCTCAGGTAAGCGGCAGACTCCGAGGGGCTATTATAAAGATTCCTGTATTATTTTACGTGGATCGGGACTAAAAATTTTCCTATGAATATTAAGTAGTTTTCATCCTGAAACGGCCATTTTGCTCTAACTCTTCGTTGTTCTCAAAATTTAATCCTCGGAATATCAAACATATACCTGCGGTTAAATTTTATCGAACGCCTCTATTTAGAACAAAATGTCGCGTTTCAGGATAGAAACTAAGTAGGTATTTCGATAAGGAGAGGTGAATTGAAATGGTTGTAACTCTTTTGGATTATGGTGCAGGCAATGTCCGCAGTGTAAGAAATGCTCTTTTGGAACTTGGACATACCGTTCAAAATGTCAAGAATGCTGAAGATATCATAACTGCCGAGAAATTGATTTTTCCTGGAGTAGGAAGTTTTGGCCTGGTAATGCAACGACTACAGGAAGGGGGCTACATCGAGCCTCTGCAAAGACGGATCAGGGAAAATAAACCTTTTTTAGGGATATGTGTGGCCCTGCAGGCCCTCTTTGAGGGAAGTGAAGAATCTCCTGGAGTCCCGGGGTTAGGAATCATTCCTGGTCAGGTGGTGCGTTTTCCTGAAACAACATTGTCTGTTCCGCAAATAGGCTGGAACGGTATCAGGCTGCAAAAGGATTCCAAGCTCTTCAAAGGATATGAAAAAGAGAAGTTGTATTTCGTGCATTCTTATCATGCACCCGTTACTGAGTCGTCTCAAGATTGGGTCCTGACCCTTACAGATTATGGATATGAGTTTGTTTCGGCAGTTGAAAAAGGGAATGTCAGTGCTTTTCAGTTCCATCCCGAAAAAAGTGGCAAGGCTGGGTTGAGAATACTAAATAATTTCCTGGTATCTGATAGCGATGACACAACTATTGTCAAAACTCGAGACAGGATTGGTGACAAACAGACCAATATTGCAAAGAGAATTATAGCATGTCTCGATGTACGTAGTAATGACGCTGGAGATCTAGTAGTTACGAAAGGTGACCAGTACGATGTTCGCAGCGGCGGGGATGTTAGGAACCTTGGGAAACCCGTGGAGCTTGCAAAACGATATTATGAAGAGGGTGCAGATGAGATCACTTTTCTTAATATCACTGGCTTTCGAGATTTTCCAATGCAGGATCAACCGATGATCGAGGTGCTGGAAAAAACATCAGAAGGTGTATTTGTTCCGTTGACCATTGGTGGAGGTATCAGAGAATTCACCGATTCTGACGGTGTGTCGTATACCTCCCTGGATGTTGCTTCTGCATATTTTCGTTCCGGTGCTGATAAAATATCCATTGGTAGTGATGCAGTCTATGCCGTTGAGGAGTACTTACAGTCTGGAAAAAAAACCGGGAAAAGTTCGATTGAGCAAATTTCTATAGTGTATGGAGCCCAGGCTGTCGTTATTTCGGTTGACCCACGGCGTGTCTATGTACACACCCCAGGCGACACCAAGCATACTACCATCGAAACAGCGACGTCCGGTCCTGAGGGGGAACGCTACTGCTGGTATCAGTGCACGGTCAAAGGTGGTAGAGAAGGTCGTGATATCGATGTTGTACAGTTGGTGAAGGTTTGCCAGGAATTGGGAGCTGGTGAAATTCTCCTCAATTGTATCGATAAAGACGGCACAAACAGCGGATTTGATCTGGAGTTGATCGCGATGGTCAAAAACAGTGTCTCTATTCCTGTGATTGCTTCCAGCGGTGCGGGAAAAGCCTCGCACTTTGTTGATGTGTTTGAGCAAACCTCGACTGATGCGGCTCTTGCTGCTGGTATTTTTCACCGGGAAGAGGTGACTATCGGGGAAGTTAAAGATGCGGTACAGGCCGCTGGAATAGCGATAAGATAGGGTTTATTCTCTCTATATTTATGAGCCCGTTGATTTACGGCCTTTCGGAGTCTGCGCTTACCTGCCCGATCTCCGCGTTATGTGAAAAAAATAATCCTCGAAGATAAGCGAGTTTAACGAGACTTCGATATTAACTATATGTCTCCGGTTATTTTTTTCACATGCCTTGATATCAAACGAAAATGCTCATAAATCAACAGACTCATTTATTCGCCCTTATTTAGCCTGGTTTGATTTTGCCAAGTATCTCCTGGTAGTCAAAGCTATAATACTTCATTGGTTCGTTCTTGTTCTTCTGAGAACGAATCAATGAGAAGATACATAAAATATTCATATGACGATCGTGTTCTCCAGAAAAAAGAAAGGCATCATTAGTTTCCTTTTTTTTGTTATTATCCTCGTTCAGGTACTTAACACAGTTTCGGTCTGGACATACAGGAGGGGACTGGTTGAGCTTTCGGATAAAGGTAATGTTCGTCTGGAACTGTACATTAATTATTTGCAGGGTATTTTAGGAAAATATGAAAGTCTTCCTGAGTTGCTGGCAATAGACAACAATCTCGTGCGGGCATTATTGAGTCCCCATGAAAAAAAGCGAATTGAAATTCTTAACCGATATCTGGAAACTATTAACAGAGTTAGTGACACTTTAGATACCTATCTTATGAATAAGGATGGGTTAACTATTGCTGCCTCCAACTGGAATGAGAAACATCCATTCATAGGGAGAAATTTTAGCTATCGTCCCTATTTCAAGCAGGCAATGAAAGGAAAACTTGGACGCTATTTTGCCCTCGGAACTGCCTCCTCGAAAAGGGGTTATTATTTTGCCTATCCAGTTCGCAAATCCGATGAGATACTGGGTGCTGTTGTCATAAAAATTAATATTGATTCCGTTGAGCAGAGTTGGGCGAACCGCGATGAAAACTTTTTGGTTTCTGATCCCGATGGAGTTATCTTTATTACTACAAACCCGGAATGGAGGTTTAAAAGCCTCAAACCTCTTGAGGAGGATGTACTCTATAGAATCGAGGAAAGCAGAAGATATTCTGATGCTATTCTTGAGCCTCTCAGTGAGGAGGGTAGGACTCTTTGGGGCAAAGTGGAGATCCTCAATATTGCTGACGAAGGTGGGAAAAGTATAAAAAGGGTAATGAAACAATCTCAATTTATGCCTCAGGCTGGATGGAATGTTCATATCCTTACTGACACCAGAGTACTGAGGGAAAAAGTACTAATGGTTAATATTATGGTTGGGACAGGACTAAGCCTTGCCTATATTCTGGTCCTCTTGCTTCTCCAGCGAAATCATCGTCTGGCACAGCTTCACAGAGTTGAGGAGGAGGCAAAAAGAGCACTGCAGGATGCAAACGAACAATTAGAATCACGGGTATCTGATCGAACCCAGAAACTTACCGCAGCAAACAAAATGTTGAGAAAAGAGGTCCTCGACAGGAAACAGACCGAAATCAAGCTGAAGCGAACCCGCAAAGAACTGATACATGCAGCCAAACTCGCGGTTCTCGGTCAGATGTCCGCTGGAATTAATCATGAGTTAAACCAGCCCCTTGCAGCAATACGAAGTTACACGGATAATGGCAAGCAATTTCTTCAAAAAGGTCGGCTTGAAGATGCGATGTGGAATCTGGAACAGATCGGTGAATTAACAGAACGTATGGCCCAAATTGGTGTCCAGCTCAAACTGTTCTCAAGAAAATCCAGTGGACAAATAGTTGTTGTACCGTTACATGGTGTCATTGACGGTGCATTGGAAATCCTCAAACCGAGCCTGAAAAAAGAAGCAGTGGAGCTCACTATCGACATTAAGCCCGACAACCTGGAAGTACGTGCCAATCATGTGCTCCTGCAACAGGTTTTGGTCAATCTTGTTTCCAATGCAATGCAGGCAATAGAGGGACAGCAGTCGAAAAAGATTCTGCTTGAAGGTCACGCCCTTGAGGATAAAGTCGTGATCGCGGTCCATGATAACGGGCCGGGAGTTTCGGCAGAACACCTACATGATATTTTTGAACCTTTTTTTACCACCAAAAAATCAGGACATGGATTGGGATTGGGGTTAACAATAAGTGATAGAATTGTCAGAGGCTTTGGAGGACAAATTATTTTAGCGCAATACAAGGAAGGGGCTCGGTTCGAGTTTACCCTGGACAGAATAGTGTGAAAAAAATGACAGTACGTGCAAAAGTGCTTTTCATCGACGATGAGAAACATATCCGACAGGCAAATAAACAGACTCTTGAACTGGCTGATCTCGATGTAATTATTGAGGATTGTGCAGAAAAGGGTCTTGAAATTCTTACGAGGGAATGGCCCGGCATAGTGGTATGTGATATCCGCTTGCCCAATATGGATGGCTTACAATTCCTTTTGGAAGTTCAAAAAATTGATCAGGATCTGCCGGTAATACTTATCACTGGACATGGCGATATTTCGATTGCAGTAAAGGCCATGCGAGATGGGGCGTATGATTTTATTGAAAAGCCGTATTCTGCCGAGAGATTGGTAAAAACAGTTTTGCGAGGTCTGGAAAAGCGTGCTTTAACACTGGAAAACAGAAACTTGCGCAGAGAGTTGGAATTGCACAGTGCACCAGGTCCGAGGATAATCGGCCGCACACCGGCAATGGAACAGCTGAGAAGTACCATTGCTCAGGTTGCTGATACCGGAGCTGATGTTCTGGTCCTGGGAGAGACTGGCACAGGTAAGGAATTGGTGGCGAGGGCATTGCATGAAAACAGCAGCAGAAGAATCAAAAATTTTGTTGCTATAAACTGTGGTGCAGTTTCGGAATCTATCATGGAGAGTGAGCTGTTTGGCCATGAAGCCGGGGCGTTCACTGATGCGAAATCGACACGCATAGGCAAATTTGAACATGCAAATGGTGGGACTCTCTTACTCGATGAAATTGAATCGATGCCCCTTCGGCTTCAGATCAACCTATTGCGTGTTCTGCAGGAGCGATGTATAGAAAGACTGGGATCAAACCGACTCATACCTGTTGATCTCCGGGTAGTCGCCGCATCGAAGGTTGATCTGCGGGAAGCTTCAGAGCGGGGAACTTTCAGGGAAGATTTGTATTACAGGCTCAACGTGGTCTGTCTGGAAATCCCACCTTTACGTGAAAGGCGTGAGGACATTTCTCTCTTGTTTCACCACTTTCTTTTAGTTGCCGGGCATCGATACCAGCAAGAAGTCCCCACGCCAGTTAACTCGCAGATTAATGCCTTGTTATCTTACCCATGGCCTGGCAACGTGAGGGAGCTTAGGAATTTTGCTGAGCGGTATGTTCTTCTTGGTCGCCAGTTTGATTGGTCTTTGGAAAAAATGTTATCCGGTGAGGATAAGATGCAAAGTCAGTCTCTTGCAAAACAGGTAGATTGTTTCGAAAGAGGTCTCATTGAGCACGCTTTAGTCTCATCGAACGGCAGTATCAAGGATGCGATGGCTGCATTGGCTATGCCCAGAAAAACATTATACGATAAGATGCGGAAATATAATTTGAATAAAAGTGATTATAAATGAGTCTGTTGATTTATGAGTATTTTCGTTTGATATCAAGGCATGTGAAAAAAATAACCGGAGACATATACTTAATATCGAAGTCTCGTTAAACTCGCTTATCTTCGAGGATTATTTTTTTCACATAACGCGGATATCGGGCGAAAAGGCCGTAAATCAACAGGCTCATAAATAGTTTTCAGCTAGAGATGGTTACTTGCTTAGACCTTTTTGCACTGTTTAACCATGACAGCAAACGGGTGGATTCCCGCCTGTTTTTCAATTTTTTTCACAATAATAATCCATTCAACTTGTTGGAATATTAATATTTTTTTGTTTTTCACCGCTGTCTGAATGAAAATGGGTGGATTCCCGCCTGTTTTTTGCAAGTATCTCAAGCCACAATCTATAAAGTATTATAATTTCAAATTGTTAATATATTAATTTGGTTTTGGTCCAATATTTGCTAAGTAGAGAAGAGTGTTGGCGGAAATCTTCATTCCGCGGATATAGACAGTTTATTGAGCTGTCGTTCAATGTTGCCGGCTTTGCCGGTAGAGAAATAATCATATTGGAGGGAAAAATTATGTTCAGGAAGATAACGACCCTAGTAGCTGCTGCTGCGCTTTCAAGTTTATTGGCAGCCGGAGCTGCTGTTGCAAGTGACCCGATCACAATCAAATTCTCACATGTCGTGGCAGAGAATACTGCCAAGGGTAAAATGGCGAATAAATTTAAAGAACTGGTCGCCGAACGCCTTGCTGGAAAAGTAGAAGTAGAGGTGTTTCCTAACTCTCAGTTATTTGGTGACAACAAAGTACTGGAAGCCATGCTTCTTGGTGATGTGCAGATGAGTGCACCAGCACTTTCCAAGTTTAGTCGTTACACCAAACAATTGCAGATTTTTGATCTCCCTTTTCTATTTAAAGACATGGCTGCAGTTGAAAAGTTCCAAAGTAGTGACAAAGGCATTGAACTTCTGACTAGTCTTCAGAAAAAAGGACTGGTTGGACTTGGCTATCTGCATAACGGCTTGAAACAACTCTCTTCAAGTACTCCGTTGAGGGTTCCCGCGGATGCTAAAGGTTTGAAATTCAGAATCATGTCATCCGACGTTCTTGCAGCTCAGTTTCATGCTGTTAAAGCAACACCATTAAAAAAACCTTTTTCTGAAGTTTTCACTCTTTTGCAAACAAAGGCAATCGATGGACAGGAGAACACCTGGTCAAATATTTACTCGAAAAAATTCTTTGAAGTTCAACCTTATATCACCGAATCTAACCATGGTCTTCTTGACTATATGGTCGTAACCTCAAAAGAATTTTGGACGAGTGTTCCAGATGCTGAGCGTGAAATTATAAAGAAAGCTCTTGATGAAGCCATTGCTTTTGGAAATGAAGTTGCTGCCCAAAAAAGTGTAGATGACCGTCAAAAAATTATTGACTCAAAGCGTACTGAGATCATTGAACTTGATGATGCTACAAGAAGCCAGTGGGTTGAAGCAATGAAGCCTGTTTGGGAAGAGTTTGAAAAAGAAATCGGCAAAGATATGATCGACGCAGCTTACAAATCCAATATGTAAGAAAAAGAATCGGTAGATTCCCCATGCAGAGGGAATCTACCGGAATTTTTCGCAGCCCGTAAGAGGTTAATTATGTTTATGCGTTTCATAAATCGTGCCGAAGAGGCGATTATCTGCATTTTGCTGATAACGACAACACTTCTTGTGTTTGTCGATGTAGTCATGCGATTTGGTTTTAATGCAGGCTTCATGTGGTCTCAGGAGCTCACTTTGCATATGTCAGCGTGGATGGTTCTTTTCGGCGCCTCATACGGGCTGAAAGTTGGGTCTCATATCGGGATGGATGCTTTTGTAAAGATTTTCCCATCGGTTGGCCGAAGAATATTGACTGGTATTGCTGCTATTGGCGCGATTATATACTGTGGGCTTATTTTATATGGCAGCTGGATTTATCTGGCCAAGATGAAAATGATAGGAATCGATCTGGAAGATATGCCAATTCCAACTTGGATAGCCCATAGTTTGTTGCTTTTTGGGTATCTCTTTTTGATGATTCGTCTATTGATGATTCTCTGGTCTGTCATCACCGGCAAAGCCGATGGTTTTAAACATGCAGATGAGGCCAAGGAAAGTATGGCCTTGGCTGAGGATATCGTCAAAGAGGGGGCAAAATCATGACAACTGCAGCTTTATTCATACTTCTCTTTGGGTGCATGATGCTGGGGATGCCCATTGCGCTCGCCTTGGGGCTATCGAGTATTGGCACAATTCTGATGTTTTCAAACGATTCTATGGCTTCTATTGCCTTAAAATTATTTGAGGCACTTTCCGAGCATTATACGCTACTCGCAATTCCTTTCTTTATCCTTTCGTCGACCTTTCTGTCGACCGGAGGAGTGGCTAAGCGGATTATCAGGTTCGCCTTGAGCCTTGTTGGTCATATTCGTGGCGGTATAGCCATGGCTTCTGTTATTGCCTGTATGATTTTTGCCGCGGTCTCCGGTTCGTCTCCTGCTACGGTTGCAGCAATCGGATCGATAGTGATCGTTGGAATGGTTAAGGCCGGGTACCCTGAAAGTTTTGCTGCAGGTGTCATAGGTAATGCAGGAACCCTCGGAATTCTCATTCCGCCTTCCATTGTGATGCTCGTTTATGCTGCCGCGACAGAGGTGTCTGCTGCCCGCATGTTTATGGCTGGTTTTATCCCCGGTCTCATGATGGGACTGATGCTTATGATCGTTATTTACTTTGTTGCCCGTTATAAAAAGATACCGAGCCAGCCATGGGCTGGCATAGGCGAGATTTTAACCTCTGGTATTAGTGCAACAGGCGGTTTGATGCTGATAATAATTGTTCTTGGTTCAATCTATGGTGGTGTTGCCAGCCCGACCGAGGCTGCAGCTGTTTCTGCCGTATATGCCTTTGGGGTGGCTGTTTGGGGGTACCGGGACATGGGCCCTTTAAAGGCTGTACCGTGGCGTGAGGATGGGGAATCCGCCGGTTCAATGTTTGGGCGAAATTTGAAACAAATAGTCTTTACTCTTCCTAAAATAATTACCGACAAAGAGATTAACAAGGTCGTTCTTGATGCATCAAAGGTGAGCATAATGCTCCTCTTTATCATCGCCAATGCCATGCTTTTTGCACATGTGTTGACCACGGAGCGTATTCCGCATCAAATTGCTGAGATAATTGTGCAGTGGGGCTTGTCACCATGGATGTTTCTTGTTGTGGTGAATATACTCCTTCTCATAGCAGGTAACTTTATGGAACCTTCGGCCATTTTGCTTATCATGGCCCCGATTTTGTTTCCTATAGCTGTGAAACTTGGGATCGACCCAATCCATCTTGGTATCATTATGGTTGTCAATATGGAAATTGGCATGCTCACGCCGCCGGTTGGATTGAATCTATTCGTCATTTCCGGGGTGACTGGGCACAGTATAGGCTGGGCTATCAAAGCATGTGTGCCCTGGCTTTTGGTTTTGCTCACATTTCTCATGGTCATTACCTACGTACCGCAGGTTTCCCTTTTCCTACCTGAATTTTTGGATAAGCTGCAAGGATTTAATTAATCGTCTTATTCTAAGCGAGGGGAGAGGCCATCAACCAGCAGTGACAACTGCCGGTTGATGGCCTTTTTTGTTTTTAATTTTCTTAAAATGATTATATTCACCCGACCTTTGCTATATAAGCGAGTTAACGAATAATCCGCATTGAAGAATTGATATGTTGGAGAATAGAGATGAAATACTCCGGGTTGCTGAAGAAGATAATGCGAGTATAATTGTTATTGGCAAATCTACACGAAAGGTTCGGGGAATACGAGTGATGGGCTCAACTGCAAGGCGGATGAGCAGAATGTCTCGTATTCCCGTTCTAGCACCCCTCAAGGGGGTACTGAACTGAATGACAGGCTTTCAGAAGTAACGCACTAATTGTTCCTAATTTCTATTTTTTTTTATAATAACGAATACAATTTGTCTCGTTTTGCTGATGGAGTGAAGTAAAAACAGTATGGCTGATAATATTGAAGTATATCTCGCGTCACCACGTGGTTTCTGTGCAGGAGTGGAAAGAGCAATCGAAACGGTAAAGCTCAGTTTCAGGCGTTACGGAAATCCCGTCTATGTACTGCATGAAATAGTACACAATAAGCATGTCATATCGGAACTTGAAGACTCCGGGGCGGTGTTTGTTGAAAACTTGCAGGACATCCCTCCGGGAGAAGTTTGTATTTTCAGTGCCCACGGAGTTTCCAGGGCTATTGAAATACGGGCTGAAGAACTAGGGCTCCAGACGGTGGACGCAACCTGTCCTTTGGTAAGCAGTGTACACAGAATGGTAGAAAAATATCATTTATATAGCTACGATGTGATCATAATAGGACACCACAAACATCCGGAGGTGGAAGGGACTGCAGGAAGGGTCAGCGGCAGAGTACATATTGTCGCCAACGAAAATGAGGCAAGAAATATCACTGTTGGCGATATTGACAAAGTAGCCTATGTCACCCAGACGACGCTTTGTAAAAATGATCTTGTCGGCATTCTGGAAATTTTATCAAAACGTTTTCCCAACATCAAGGGTCCTAAGTCAAACATCTGTTTCGCTACACAAAATCGTCAGGATGCAGTTAAGCAACTGGCGGAAAAAACTGATTTGCTTTTTGTTGTTGGCTCAAAGAACAGTTCAAACTCAAATAGATTAAAAGAAGTGGGGCTGCAGTGTGGTGTGGTTGCCCATCTTATCGATGATTACAGAGATCTTGACCCTGCCTGGCTCACGGATAACGTCAAAATTGGTATTACCGCCGGTGCATCTGCCCCAGAACGGTTGGTAGAAGGGGTAGTCCTCTGGATGAGGGAACACGGTGCTACGAAGGTAGTTGAGCTGAAAGGCATTGAGGAGAGGGTGCATTTTAGACCGGCTGTTCTGTCTTCTCACCCCGGTAAACAGGAAAATAAGCCAGGGTTGAACTGAATGACAGGAAATCTGGAGTAAGGCATAAATAATGTAAAAAGTGTTGAGACGGGTACTTCTATACGTTCGAGCCCAAGAAAAAATCTTATTGAGCTCGAACCAGAGCCTTATACGCTTTTCGAATTTAATCAGCGAGTGCGTTTGTCAGTCTGTCCATAGCCTCCCTAACCTTGTCATGACTGTTGAATGCTGAAATACGAATATCTCCGTTTCCACATTTGCCAAAACCTGCACC
>WTAT01000584.1 GCA_013139415.1 Desulforhopalus sp. | reverse complement strand
GGATAGAAAGACCGATTATTCGTTTACAGGTTCCCGGTCACGAGGTGAAATTCGGCATGTTTTTCGGGGCTGGAATTATTTGCCAGGGGACCAAATATTACCATAGAACCAAGCACAAAAAAGGTTTATGCGGATTTCCCGGGATCTGTATGACCATTGCCCGCTTTTTATGGGGAATAGTTCGTCAAGACAATCAAGTTGTTCCCCCAACTCATATTAAGGTAAGCTTAAATAAGCAATTGTTGCAAAAAGAAGATTTTATGCTCTTGTTTGTCAGCACACTGGACAGGTTGTTTTTTGGCCTGTGCCCCTTTTGGGGAACTGAGCCAGGGCCACTGCGCTTTACCGCTGTCAGAACCCGGGCTAGACACTTGCTGCGGGTCCTGCCTTTTTTAGCCAGAGGTCGCAGGGTTGCAAAAGGAACCAGTAAGAACGGCTACTATTCGCACAATGTTGAAGAGATTGAGCTGTATCTTACAGACAGTGTTGTTCTCGATGGTGAAATGTACACCCCGGAATCCAGCCAGCAACCAACCTTGCTTCAGCACGGCGGCATTGCAACTTTTTTGCGCATATGATTATGGAAATCCCCTCAGAACTTCTGGAAAAGATCAGCGAGAAATCTGTCAGTTCGCCATCAAAAGCTGTCAGCCTCCTGGTCCAAGAGATTCTGGCTGTCTACGGTGCGGCAGTGCAGGCTATATTGTTTTATGGGTCTTGCCTCCACAAGGGAGAAGACCTTGAGGGTCTTTTTGACTTGTACGTCCTGGTGAACAATTATGATTCAGTCAATCGTACCTCCATGCAGGCTGCTTTAAACAAACTCCTGCCGCCAAATGTATTTTATCTGGAAGTGCCCCTCGGAGAACAGACGGTCAGAGCCAAGTATGCAATATTATCTATGGGCGATTTACAAAAAGGTACCTCCAGGCGATGGTTCCATTCCTATTTATGGGCACGGTTTTGTCAGCCGACTAAAATAGTTTACGTGCGAAATGAAAAAGTAGCTGAACAGGTGAATAAGGCTTTTGCCCAGGCCGTTCTTACCTTTGTATCCCGGGTGTTACCCCGCATGTCCCAGGAATTTACCGTCCGTGATTTATGGAGCAAGGGACTCGAATTAACCTATCGATCAGAATTTCGACCGGAGCAGGCAAACCAGCAGGTCCGATTATACGATGCAACTCCAGCTTACTTTGATGAAATTAGCAGTAAAGCCTTGGCCGCTTTAGCCTACCAGGTAAAGGAAGTGAGTGGCCGGGAAGCTTCCCTCTATAATGCCATAATCCCAAATTCAGTACGTATCATTTCTGGCATCACCTGGACGCTGAGGATCGTCCAGGGTAAAATCCTTTCTGTATTAAGACTCGTTAAGGGGACTCTGACATTTGACGGTGGAGTAGATTATATTTTATGGAAAATCAAAAGGCATTCAGGCGTTACTTTGGAAGCCAGTCCTTTTCTGAAACGACACCCGGTTTTAGCGATGTGTGTTTTATCCTTCCGTCTGTTTCGCCGGGGTGGGGTTCGGTAGCGGACATCTTCCCCTCGGCAGTAGCTTCAGCTTTCAGGTTATAATGCGGTGAGGAGCGTTAAAGACGTTGAGCCGATCCGGCCTGGCATAAGCAGCAAGGGTTGCCCCTGCTCGTCTGGCAATGGCCAGCCCCAATGATGAAGGTGCGGTTCGGGACATGATTATAGGGATACCGATTCGGGCGCATTTTAATACCATATCGGAAGTAAGGCGACCCGTGGTGTAGATTGCGCTTTTCGGAGTTGCCTTGCCGAGCAAGATGGCGCCCAGCACTTTGTCCACCGCGTTGTGACGTCCAACATCCTCGTAGAAAAGCTGTAGCTTCCCATCTTCCCACAGCCCGCAGCCGTGGATACAGTGGGTTTGAGGACCTAATGGGGAATGTTGCAGGGACTGGCGGATAAAGGCACTGATCTCCGGGAAGGTGATCGTGCATTCCTGCAACGGCTCAAAAGCTCCTTCCAGCATCTCTTTGGAAATCTTGCCTGTTCCCCCGCAACCGGAGGTGATTATTACCTCTTTGGGTTCCGTGATTTCCACATCGGCGTATACTGCGATACGGCCCTCCGGACAGATATAAATTTCTTTAATTTCTCCGGGCTCCTTTATGTACCCCTGACCAAACAGAAAGCCGGCACCAAATTCCTCAAGGCCAATTGGCAAAACCATCGATGATCCGATAGTCTCATCATTGAGCGCAATGGAATAGGGGGTTTCGATGGCCAACTGCTCTAACTGCTCGGTTGAACCACGGGGTGTGACCACGGTTGTCATATGGCTCATGGTCAGCCGGGTACTCATAGGGTGTGACGTGTTCATATACGTATCTGTTGGTTGTCGTTGGATTATTAATCAATTTGTGGCCGATACCCTAAAGGGTGTTCCGGTGAATTACAAGCATCATTTCCCAGAAATATCAACCCAGAAACTTAAGATGGTTTGTATGATTGCCAGCCAATAATAAGAGAGGTAGAGCTGGAAGACGCCATTGTCAACCTCCTAATTTTACGTCAAACCAGGGCCAATGGCCTTGCAATTCAGGACTTTTTTCCCTATCTTTGGCTTTCGTAGGGAGGTTCAGGTTCTGTGCTTTTTGATTGCAAAAATATGGGTTGGTTTCTATGGGTTGGTTTCTATGGGTTGGTTTCGGAGAATATATCTGATGTTTAACTGCATTGTCATTCTGTTTTGTGTGTTGTTCTTCTTTTCTCCCATGGTGTCGGGGGCACCGTTGTCACTTGAACGCCCAATTGTTCTCGGTCAGTCTTGTGCGCTCAGTGGGCCTGCACAGGACCTTGGGCTTGAGATGCGAGCTGGGCTGCTCGCTGCTTTTTCTTCTATAAATGATAATGGCGGAATTCATGGTCGGGAAATAATTCTACTCAGCCGGGATGATGGCTATGAGCCTGATGAAGCAGTGAGAAACAC
>WTAT01000306.1 GCA_013139415.1 Desulforhopalus sp. | reverse complement strand
ATCACCTACAAGCTCATGAAAGAGGACAAGAAGAAGCTGGGCTGAGCAAGGGGAACCGAAAAAATCACAGTAAAATTGAATTTAATACGATGAAAGAACAGCTATGAAAGATGACAAACATTCCCCTGAAGTCAATCCGCCTGCACCTATTGTCTCCTCAGAACATCTCACCTCACCCGACTCCTGGCCTCTTAGCGAATTCGAGTACGGTATGATCATCGCCCATAACGCCTTTTCGAGATGGATGATTCGCTGTATGAATGCTGCGGGGTATGCTGATTTCAGCCCTCTTGATGTATTGGTCCTGCACAACGTCAACCACCGAAACCGCTCTAAACGCTTGATCGATATCTGTTTTGTTCTACATGTTGAAGATCAACACACCGTCAACTACTCTCTCAAAAAGCTGGTCAAGGGGGAACTTGTCGAACGCGAGAAACATGGGAAGGAGGTTTTTTTCTCTAGCACGGAGCAAGGAAAAGAGGCATGCGAACGTTACCGGGAGATACGAGAGAGCTGTTTAACTTCAGCCTATCGCAGTCTCGACAAGGAAGGATCGGAGGTAAGTCAGGCCGCGGCCCTGCTCAGGCTGATGTCCGGGCTGTACGATCAGGCATCGCGGGCCGCATCATCTCTTTAAAACGGCTGATCAGCTCCCCTTCATACTAGCCCCCCATCATATTGGGCAGCACGGTTACAATCCCCGGAAAGACAACAATCAAGGCCAGGCCAGCCAACAACAGCAAAAAGAAAGGCAGGGCAGCATAGGCCACCTTTAAAATATCCATCCCGGTTAAACCCTGAATAACAAAGAGGTTAAACCCCACCGGCGGCGTGATCTGGGCCATTTCCACAACGATGACCACAAAAATCCCGAACCAGAGTGGGTCAATTCCTGCCTGCTCGACCATCGGCATAACCACAGAAGTGGTCAGCACCACCACGGAAATACCGTCCAGAAAACAACCCATGATGATAAAGAACAAGGTCAGTGCCCCAAGAAGCGCATAAGGCGACAGGCTCATGGCGCCGATCCAGGCAGCCAGCAGCTTTGGAATGCCGGTAAATCCCATGGCAACCGTGAGAAATGCCGCTCCGGCAAGGATAAAAGCAATCATGCACGATGCCTTGGTCGCCCCCATGAGGCCATCAAGAAAGCTCTGTCTTGAAAGAGAGCCGGTGTACCTTGAAAGCACCAGGGCCAGCAGCACGCCAACCGCTGCCGCATCGGTTGGAGATGCTATTCCTGAATATATCGAACCAATTACTCCGACAATCAGCAGACAGACCGGGATAAGCCTGCGGGAACGGTTCAACTTTTCCCTGAATGGCAGGGAAGGTTCACCCGGCGGGATTGCCTGGGGATGCAGCAGGGACCAGACCACCACATAGCCAACAAAAAGAGTAACAAGCAGGCAGCCCGGCAACACCCCCGCGACAAAAAGCCGGGCAATCGACTGTTCGGTCGCCACGCCATAGACTATAAGAATGATCGACGGCGGGATAAGCAAACCCAAAGTGGCCGACCCTGCCAGGGTGCCGACCATCATATTTTCCGGATAGTTGCGCCTGGCTAACTCGGGAATGGACATCTTGCCGATAGTTGCTGCTGTCGCGGCAGAAGAACCTGATACGGCGGCAAAAATACCACAGCCGAGAATATTCACATGGAGAAGCCGACCCGGAAGATGGGTCAGCCACGGGGACAGTCCGGTAAACATATCCTCCGAGAGACGCGAACGAAAAAGAATCTCACCCATCCAGATAAAAAGAGGCAGGGCAGCCAAAGCCCAACCGTTGCTGGCACCCCAGACCGTGGTGGCCATAACTTCCCCCAGAGGCGCATCGGAAAAAAGAGCCATCCCAGCCATTCCCACAGCCAAGAGCGAAAAAGCCACCCAAATACCACTGCCCAACAGAAAAAACAGCAGAAGAAGTAAAACCAGGGTCAGGGTTATTTCAGACATTTTTTCTTTTCCTTTTCCTACTCAGCAGAAGAGACAGACTCTGCTTGTCGATTTGCCGTAAGAAGACTTTCTCCCTTTCCAGCATAGCAAGCTGTATTTCCACGACATACAGCCACCAGTTCATCAACAAGGGCCACTGAAAGCACAACAAGGCCAAGAAGCATTGCCGTCTGGGGTATCCAGATTGGCACCGCAATCATGCCGGAAGAAAGGTCATTGTAGCTATAGGACTCATAGGTCAGCATGGCAGCATACCAGGTAAAATAAAGCGATACCATCAGCCCAAAACCGATACACCATACTTCAACAAGTCTATGAATTTTCTTTGGTAATCTACTGATGAGCAGGACAACTCTGATATGCGCACCTTCACGCAAGGTATACGCCAGAGAAAGAAAGGAGGCAGCGGCAAGCAAAAAGCCGGTAAAATCGGCATAGGATGGAATGGTAAGACCGATAGCACTGCCAGTCAGAAGAGTACTGAACCGATCAAGCAGATTAAGCAAAACCTGGCAGACCACCAGCAAACATATCATAGCGATACAGCCTGCACCAAGCCAGCAACTTGCCTTATAGAGAACGTCCAACCACCTGCGCATCTTGCCTCCTTTTCCGGCCATTACCTCAAGAAATGGCAATGGCCGTATTTCTGTTACTGAGCCGGAATCAGTTATTGACCCTACTTAGCCTGGTAGGCATTTAACAGTTCGACTCCTTCTGAACCGGCACCCATTTGCCACTCTTCCAGCATAGAGGCGCCAATTTCTTTCAGCCCTGCCATAAGTTCAGCACTGGGAGTCACGACGATAATGCCATTGTCTTTAAGGATGGCCGTCTTTTCAGCGGTCTCTTTTTTGCTCATCTCCCACCCTCTTACTTCAGCCGCCTTCGCAGCAGCCAAAACGGCGTCCTGGGTTTTCTTATCCAGCTTTCTGAAGGCTTTTTTGTTCACTACAACAATATTTTTGGGGAGCCAGGCCTGAATATCAGTGTAATGGGTGACAAAATCCCATGCCTTGGAGTTCGCCCCCGTGGAAGGTGAAGTGATCATTGCCTCGACACGGCTGGTGGCAAAAGCCTGCGGAATATCGGGAACCTCAACCTGGGTCGGTGCAGCACCGATTTTGTTGGCAAAAAGTTCCAGCGTCGCATTATAGGCCCTGAATTTAATACCCTTCAGGTCATCCACATTGTTGATTTCTTTTTTGGTATAGAGCCCCTGTGGTGGCCAGGGCACAGAAAACAGCGGCATCAACCCCTGCTTTCCCAGGAGCGTGGCAACTACGGGACGCTGGGCATCCCAGAGCTTTTTGGCATCATCGTAATTAGTGGCAAGAAAAGGCTGTGAATCAGCGCCAAACACTGGATTTTCATTGGAAAGGCGTGAGAGAAAGAATTCTCCGATAGGTACCTGTCCTGCACGAACGGCGTTTTTAATTTCAGGATGCTTGAAAAGAGATCCCGCGGAATGTATTTTGATTTTTAGCTCACCACCTGTCGCCTTATCTACATCTCCTGCAAAGGCGGCAATGTTTTGGGTGAAAGGTCTTATCTGGATATGGGGTTGGCATATCCCAGCTGGCAGCCATTGCCCCCACTGTCATCCATAAACCAACAGCCATTCCTGTCATCGCGGCTAAAGCATTTTTACATACATTCATAGATAACTCCTCCTGATAGTATTTAGTGCCTTACAGATTATTATCGTTCATAAAAAACAAGAAAATTAATCTGTGAAAGGCACTTATACCCCCTTGTGGGGTGTTTGATTATTTTAATACTTCGACTTCGACTTCCCCTCCAACATACGCCTCAAATTTATTTAATGTACAGCTTACAAAGAAAAGCACCAATGTAAATAATGGTATTGACTTTCTCAACCATCCTTGCAATTATGGCAAAACAATGGCATTTTGTCGACAAAATATCATTACACATACCATCTTTATTTAAAAAACCAAATTATTTGTGTTTTTTCAGTGTGTTGATCAACAGCCCCAGGGAGAAAATAATGACACAATGGCAGATATGGATTGATCGTGGCGGGACCTTCACAGATATTGTCGCCAAAAAACCAGACGGAAGTCTCGTCACCCATAAACTTCTCTCAGAAAATCCTGAAAAATACCAGGATGCTGCGGTTCATGGAATTCGCCAACTGCTCAACATCGATCCACGAGCACCCATCCCAGGTAAGATGATTAGTGCTGTCAAAATGGGCACCACCGTGGCCACCAACGCTCTGCTCGAACGCAAAGGCGACCGCACCCTTTTGGTCACCACCAGCGGCTTCGGCGACGCTCTGCGAATTGGCTATCAAACTCGACCAGATCTCTTTGCCCGCCACATAGTGCTGCCGGAAATGCTTTACCAGAAAGTGCTCGAAGTACCCGAACGGGTTTCCGCACACGGCGAACTCATCACCTCTCTGGACGAAGAAATTGCCAAAACCGGGCTACAAGAAGCATACGATCTTGGTATCCGTGCTGTAGCAATCGTTTTTATGCACGGCTACCGCTACCCTAAACATGAAAAAAGGGTCGCCCAAATCGCCGAAAAAATCGGCTTTGTCCAGATTTCAACGAGCCACCGGGTAAGTCCCTTGATGAAACTGGTCTCCCGGGGCGACACCACCGTTGTCGACGCCTATCTCTCACCCATTCTCAGACGTTATGTTGACCAGATCGCCGAACAGCTTGGGAGTCCCACAGATTCCGGACCAAAATTGATGTTCATGCAATCAAATGGCGGCCTGACCGATGCCCAGCTGTTCCAGGGAAAAGATGCTATCCTTTCAGGTCCTGCAGGCGGGGTGGTCTGCATGGTCAAGACAGCGTCCATGTGTGATTTTACCAAACTCATCGGTTTTGATATGGGGGGCACTTCCACCGATGTTGCCCATTACAACGGCGAATACGAGAGAAGCTTTGAAACAATGGTGGCCGGTGTGCGTATGCGTGCACCGATGATGCGTATCCACACCGTTGCCGCCGGTGGAGGCTCTATCCTCCATTTCGATGGTGCCAGGTACCGGGTCGGCCCTGAATCTGCCGGTGCCAACCCCGGCCCATCCTGTTATCGCCGGGGCGGCCCTTTAACCGTTACCGACTGCAACATCTTACTTGGCAAAATTCAGCCGAAATATTTCCCTCAAGTCTTTGGCGAAAATGGCAACCTCCCTCTTGATACCAAACCAGTAACAAGTGGTTTTCTCAGCCTGGCTGACTCGATTGCCGGAGCGACCGATACCCCTTTACAATCCCCGGAGAAAGTCGCTGAAGGGTACTTGCACATTGCGGTAGAAAACATGGCCAATGCCATCAAAAAAATCTCCGTTCAGCGCGGGTACGATGTTACCGAATACACCCTGAACTGTTTTGGTGGTGCGGGAGGGCAACACGCCTGCCTCGTTGCCGATGCCCTTGGGATGAAAAAGGTCTTTCTACATCCCTTTGCCGGGGTTCTATCCGCCTACGGTATGGGTTTGGCAGACATTAGAGCACTTCGTGAAGTCCACCTCGAAGTCCCTCTTAACGGTGAATCGACAGAGCGTATCGCAAATGCCTGTCGTCCGCTCATTTCTGAAGTGGAAGCTGAGGTTATCGCCCAGGGTATCGATATTAATCTTATAAAAATACTTCGCAAGGCTCATCTCCGATATGAAGGAACAGACAGTGCCCTTCTCGTCGATGTCGGTAATCCCGAACAGATGACCAGGGCTTTTGAGCATGCTCACAAACAGCGATTTGGTTTCATTGCCAGACAAAGAGGCCTGATCGTCGAAGCTCTTTCTGTGGAAGCAGTGGGCGCTACCGAATCAATTTTTGACGAGATCAAACCGACAACTACCGATCCGCATCCAGCAATGCCGCACGATACGGTACAAATGTTCGGTAAGGGTCATTATCGTGATACTCCTCTTTATCTTCGGGATGATTTACTCACTGGACAGAAGATTACCGGCCCTGCGATCATTGCTGAACAAACCGGCACGGTGATTGTAGAAGATGACTGGTCTGCAGAAACGAACGGCCAGGGCCATCTCATTCTTACGCGATACAGGGAACGACCAGCTCAGCATGCCATCGGCACCTCTGCCGACCCGGTCATGCTTGAGGTTTTTAATAATCTCTTTATGTCCATTGCCGAACAGATGGGAGCGACCCTCGCCAACACCGCCTACTCTGTCAATATCAAAGAGCGTCTCGATTTTTCCTGTGCCCTTTTCGATGCAGCAGGAAAGCTGGTCGCCAATGCCCCCCATGTCCCTGTCCACCTTGGATCGATGGGGGAATCAATCAAAACGATAATCAGGGAGAACGGGGCAAGTATGCAGCCGGGCGACGTCTATA
>WTAT01000311.1 GCA_013139415.1 Desulforhopalus sp. | reverse complement strand
TACGTAATATATGGTCAGTAGCAAATTGTTAAGATTGGATCTTCCAATCTTAACGGTGTATCTTGAACCGGAGTCAAGTGTTACGAGAAATATATTGACAATAAGAAATATTGTTTTTCATATTTTATAGCTAGGGCACCTCCTGAGTTATATTGGAGGCGTTCAAGGAGGTATGAAATGACTATCCTGGCTGAGCAGACAAAGCCGCTGTGGCATATGATTTCCACTCCAGATTTAGTGACTCAACTGGCGACCAGCGAGAATGGGTTGTCAAACGCTGAGGCCAGAGCTCGACTTGAGCTATACGGACGAAATAGACTCCCGCAGAAGCCACCTGCCGCTTGGTGGGAAATTGTCCTGCGGCAGTTCATGAGTCCGTTGATCTACATTCTGACCATTGCAGCCATCGTTTCCGCGATTGCCCATCCAGAGGACTTAACTGATGCCATTTTCATTGCCGCTGTACTTATTATAAACGCGGCCATCGGCGGCTACCAGGAAGGAAAGGCGGAGCAAAGCAGTCGCGCCTTGCAGAAACTTCTCCAGATTCGGGCCTCGACCCTGCGCGACGGCGAAATACGCGAAATAGACGCCGAGGAGGTGGTGCCCGGAGATATCGTGTGGCTGGAGTCCAGGAACCGAGTGCCGGCAGACATGCGATTGCTCATGACGCATGGCTTGGAAGTGGATGAGTCACTGCTGACGGGCGAGTCGTTGTCTATACTGAAGGACCCCTGCTGGATGGGTGACGCTTCGGCGCCGATGGCTGATCGCCGCAACATGGCGTATGCCGGTTCCATTATCGTCCGTGGGCGTGCCAAGGGTATCGTTGTCGGGACCGGGACTACGACCGCCGTGGGTCAATTAGCCCTCGATGTGATGAGTGCCACAGGAGGCAAGCCGCCTCTGCTCGTGCGCATGGAGAAATTCACACGGATCGTCGCCTCAGCTGTGCTGGTTGCTGCTGCCGCGATTGCTGTCGTCGGCGTTCTCTTGCGAGGTTACGACGTCAGCGACATGTTCCTGTTTGGCGTAGCCTTAGCAGTTTCCGCCATTCCCGAGGGACTACCGGTGGCACTGACGGTTGCCCTGGCTATAGCCACAACACGCATGGCCCGCCGGGGTGTGATAGTCCGTAGGCTGGCGGCCGTGGAAGGGTTGGGCAGTTGCACACTCATCGGCAGTGACAAGACTGGTACGCTCACTTGCAACGAATTAACTGTCCGGGAAATAGGCCTCCCCGATGGTCAAGCGCTTGAAGTCACCGGTGAAGGCTTTATCCCCAACGGCCAGGTGCTCCTGAACGGCCAGCCTGTCCTGCCCGGCACGCATGCCACCCTAAACGACCTGGCGAAGGCAGCCGTGCTCTGCAACGAAGGGAATCTGCACCAGCGGGACGGTTCCTGGATTTGGCGGGGTGATCCAACGGACGTGGCGCTTTTGTCCTTGGGTCATAAGCTCGGACTGGTTCGGGAAGCGATCCTAAGTCAGCACCCCCAGGTGAACGAAATTCCTTTCGAGCCGGAACATCAGTATGCCGCCACCTTTCATTCAGGTGCAGGTGGCACGTTCGTTTGGGTGAAGGGGGCTCCCGAGCGTGTATTGTCGATGTGCGTATTTTCGGATCAGGAAGCGAGGACTCAGGAACTACTGGCGCTGGCAGCGTCCATGGCCGAACGCGGCTATAGGATCCTGGCATTGGCGGAAGGGAGTGTCCCTGGAGAATTGGATTCTTCCCAGACACCTCCAGAGCCAGCGGCCTTGACCTTTCTCGGATTCGTGGGAATGATTGACCCGCTCAGAGCTGGCGTCCGCGAGGCGGTGGTGGCGTGTCACGCAGCCGGAGTCACCGTCTGCATGATCACCGGGGATCACCCGGTTACGGCTCTGGCGATCGCGCGTGACCTGGGGTTCGCTGACCGGCCGGAACAGGTGATTACAGGGCGCGAGTTGGAGGATATGTCGCCCGAGCAATTGATCGAGGCCATTCAGGGCGTATCTGTCTTTGCAAGGGCGACACCGCGGCAAAAGCTGGAGTTGGTGAAAGCCGCTCAGCAGCTCGGGCATTACGTGGCAGTCACCGGCGACGGCATCAATGATGCCCCTGCGCTCCGCCAGGCGAACATCGGTGTGGCCATGGGTAAGTCCGGTACGGATGTAGCCCGCGAGGCGGCGGAGTTGGTCATCACCGATGATAACTTCGCCACGATCATAGCCGGTGTTGAAGAAGGACGCATAGCCTACGACAACGTACGTAAAGTCATTTACCTTCTCGTATCAACAGGTGCCGCAGAAGTGCTCCTCCTGGGCCTGGCTATAATGACTGGCTGGCCCGACACCGGTGCCGGCCTGGCTGTACTCCCGCTGTTTCCGGTCCAGTTGCTGTGGTTGAATCTGGTAACCAACGGCATTCAGGATGTCGCCCTGGCTTTCGAGCCAGGCGAAACCGGAGTCTTGCAGCGTTCGCCGCGACCACCACAAGAACGTGTCTTTAACCGATTGATGGTGGAACGTACCATCATCGCCGCTGTCGTCATAGCGTTGGTCGGTTTCGGTGCCTTCTGCTGGATGATTGAAGTTTGCAGCTGGTCGGAAGGAAAAGCACGCAACAGTCTGCTTTTGCTGATGGTGCTGTTCGAGATTATCCATATCGGCAACTGTCGCTCAGAAACGACCTCAGCTTTGCGACTCTCACCTTTTAAAAGTCCCATCCTCTTGGGCGGTTCCGTCCTGGCGTTTCTTGTTCACATGGCAGCCATGCAGGTTCCATTCATGCAGCAAATCCTGCGTGTCGAACCAGTCGATTTTGTCACATTTGTATCGTTGCTGGGGCTCGCGCTTACGATTTTTATGGCAATGGAGATCCACAAATGGTGGTGGAACATTCGCCGCATCAGGTAAGGCAAATTTATATCGAGTCTTCCCGGCATCACCATGCACTTATCTGCCACGGTTACACTAAGATTGAAACCGGCGACCGGGTCACCGTGGTCGGTTCTCCGAAAAGTTTGGAAGAGGTGTTGTTGAAATTTGGTGACTAATTCAAATCAAATACGTGGAGCCTGATACAAGATCTGGGAAAACATCCTCACCTATCATCGGATGCAGGCATATATGCAGATGTGCTATGGCAAGGTCAAACGTTGGCAGCCAAACAGAAGCCTAACCTTGTTCCTGATCAGTTGCTTGTGATCATGCCTAAAACACTTGCCTGAAATGGAGCATGCTAATTTATTGATGTTTCCAGATTATCTCGATTGACAATCAATTGGATGGCTTGAACTGAATGACAGGCCTTCAGGAGAAAGGCACTAATCAAACCTTTGTGACAGCCCCCTGGGATATCCTTTTTCATATGATGGTTCCCAGAGCGTTTGTCGCATTATAAAGAACAGAAGTTTTACTCGTTTAAAAGGCAGTTTTGTTATAATCTGTCGTTTTCGGACCTTCGAGAAAACTGACCCCGGAACAAGGATGTCAAATCACTTTACTCTTTTAAGGGTTGAGATTTTTTTCTTTGTTTTTGTGATTCCAGACTTACCGGCATCGCCTTTTTCACTAAAATCTACCGCCTTGATAAAGCGTTCTTCCCCTCCCATTGTGAAAATCTCTTGACCTGTCATCTGATCCGTCCGCAGGGTCCAGGTTAATTTCTGCAAAGGTATCGCTAACATGGTGAAATGTATATGCCACCACTCATCTTTGCGACTCGTGTCTCTCTCTATATCATTTACATGTGCATAAGCAAGTAATTGCGGTTCCTTTGCAACAATGAGAATAATATCACCAATATCGGTCGTTTCTTTGAAAGGAATCAATTGCTTGAGTTCCTCGACAATCTTGAGCATTAGTTAATCCTTTATAGTGGGGCCAGTGGTTTTGTTCGTTATTGAGTCAACGATAACCATATCGGGCGTAAAATAGCTACGTGTACTACTTTTATCATACATACTAGCCCCGTCCAATAAAGGATTGATTATCCCATCTAGAATTGCACGTACTTTATCGGCTGTTTCCCGGTTTTCAATAGACAAAGTCATTCCAACAAGATCTAACAGCTTTTTTAGAACTTTAATGAGTTCAACATTGTTCATATAGGTGATTGAGTTGTTCTTTTCAGTGAAACCAGGATCAATCGTTTTAATGTTCGCATTATCAAGCAGAGAAAAATCGCCGGACTTCTTTTTGAAGATCATTCGCAATAGGCTGGAACTATTACCAAAAAAAAGGTAATCTCCCCAGAACCCATAGAGAGGTTGCAGACCATCTTGCGGAGCAGGAGTCCAATACGTATAGCCAAGCGGACCATATAATTTCACACTTACCGGAATATTGTACTCATCAATAATTTTTTCAAAAATGGTCCTGAGCTCCGGAACATTTTTGACTTTCAAAAAAACCATTCCAAGTGGAAACGAAAAGAAATTTTCCTTCGGACCAGGCTCTAGAACCAGGCTCACCTCTCCTCCCAACAGTGAAAATATTTCTTCCGTATTCTTTCCGGTAACACCTTCCACCGTTGACCAGAATTTTTCGATCTGCGGTTCTTTTTTTGTGTTATTCTCAAAATAACGCAAAAGATGTTGGATCTTTACAGTATTGGACCAATAAAAAGCCATCGGGTTTTCAGTGGTCAGAGACAACATGGAACACCGACTGGAAGCTATATCCGTATGATTTTTAACAATACTGTTAACCTCACTGTTATTGTATTGCACCATTACCTTATCGACTACACTCTCTTTACTATTCCAGGACCCATAACCAAAATTGATAAATCCAACAGTGGTTTCCAGCTCTTTCAGCAACAATTCCTTCCCAGGAAAAGCAAGATCGGCGACCGACTCCATAACGAATTTTCTAGCATTGTTAATTGGGAGATAAAAAAAACGGTCTGAAATTTCAAAATTTTTCCTGATTTTTACAAAATCTGAGCTTTTCGTTAAGGCGGGCAGTTCAGCATCATAGGTATCTATACAGCGCCGTAAATGTCTTTCATTCAGACTCATTATCAAGAACCCTTCAATGGTCACTATAGAAAATTTTTCTTCCTTTATCTGAATTCGCTTAATGTGGTGATTTCCATACTGAGCGCTGGAAACATAATAAACCTGGGCATACCTTCCGTAGCTTTCACCAAGAAAATCAAGCACTCCAGCATTATGCTTTGGTTTAGAGACAATAATAGTGTTTTCCCGGATATAGTCTTTTACATCGGTATATTCCTTACTATCTATGGGGGAGAAAATAGCAACGGCAAACATCTCCCCCAGGATTTCATGGAACAGCTTGTTGTCCTTTGCAGTTGCATAGAAAGTCAGAATATCTTCCAAATTAAGGAGGAAGGAATCTGTTAATCCGATTTTTTTGCCTGTTTCTAAAAAATTAATAGCTTCAAAGTTTTTTCCCAAAGGTGATTCTGTAAATTCTTTCAGGGCTTTTGTGCCATGGTGTTGTTCAAAATAAACCAGCGCGCTATCTGGAATAAATTGAGCCATATTTCTCGATCTATTGCCTTGTAATCCTGAGACCCATGGATAGATCACAATCAAAAGAATGACTAGAACAGCGGCATATGTGGTGTTGCTTTTCATATGTGACTTCCTGTTTATCCAATAGTAAACAAAATAAGTTACTAACCCCGGTAAACGGGAAAATAAGCCGGGACTCTTTTTAGTACCCCTCAGGTAAGCGACAGACTCCGAGGGGGTATTGAACTGAGTGACAGGCTTTCAGGAGTACTCAGTTCAGTGCCCCCTTGAGGGGTAAGGCACTAATTAGAATTAATGTGTTGCTCTACAGAATTGAACGGCCTCTGCCACATGTGCCTGCTGAACAGGCTGAGAATTACCCATATCCGCAATCGTTCTTGCCATCTTGAGAATTCGATGATATGCCCTGGCCGAAAGGCCCAATCG
>WTAT01000408.1 GCA_013139415.1 Desulforhopalus sp. | reverse complement strand
ACCCCTTCCCCTTCTGTTTGCAGCCACGCTTCAAGAATCGTGTGGATTGATATCGAACCCAGCAGCCGTCCCCTCTCGTCAACCACCGGCAGTTCCCCCAGATCGTGCGCTATCATCTTTCGGATGGCGCCATCCACGGTCTCCGTCTCCACAGCGATCACCGGGTCGGCAATCATAATATCGCCGACATCCTCGGAGCTCACCAGGCTGATAAGATGTCGGACCATCACCTGTGGGTCTGTATGGTGGAAAAATATCGTTCGAAAGATGCTCTTGATGTTGATGACTCCCAGAAGGCCCCCATCCTCATTCACCACACAGAGATCATGAGCCTCGGGATGGTCCAAAACCGTTGTCACCAGTTGCTCAAGGCTTTCGTCTGCTTCCACGCATACAGCTGCCGGAAGGGGGCGCAACTCTGCCAGCTTCTTCTCCTCCATTTCAAGCTCCTTCTTTTGGGCCTTTCGGAATGTCGCCCGCCTTGCTGATTGCGTATTTGACACAAGGCGGCCCAATGATCTCGAGCACAAATGTCGTTGCCACGATAACATTGAGGATCATATAACCCGCCTCAAAACCGGCAGGTCCATAGCCAGACAGTCGATAATAAATGTCCAGGGCCAGCCCTACGGCCACCCCGGCCTGTGACAAAAGGGCCCAGCCAAGGTATTTCTTAACATTCTCATGGGCATGTGACACCATGGCTCCCATACGGACTCCTACGATTTTGCCGACTGTTCTTCCTACAATATAGACCAGGCCGACAAGGCCCATCTTGGGGAGCATGCCAAGCTGCAGCCTGGCCCCGACAAACAGAAAAAACATAATATAGATTGGTGGTGTGAAGGACTTGACAATGTCGAACCCCTTCTGCTTGTGCTCCGGAAGGAGGTTTGCCAAGGCGACTCCCAGGGACATGTTAGCCAGGATAAGAGAGAGCCCCAGCATAGAGGCCAGACCACTAATCGACAGGATGAGTGCAACAAGAAAGGCCAGAATGTCCTCGGTGTTAATGATGATCCGCAGAAGGTAAGAACCGATCCAACCGAGCCCCCCGCCCAGGAGAATTGAGCCAAATATCTCCCTGAGCGGACCCTGCAAAATCAAATTGAGTGAAAAAGGTTCTCCCCCTAATAGCATCTCCGCAAATGCAATGGCAAAGCCATAGAGAACAAGGGCGAGGCCATCATCCAGGGCCACAATGGCAAAGATTGCCGTCGTTAGGGGTCCCTTTGCTCGGTATTCCCATAGCACAGCCACGGTTGCGGCCGGTGCTGTGGCAGAGGCCAGAGCCCCAAATAGAATGCCCAGATAAGCTTTGCCAGTAAGGAGAGTCACGGCCACACCCACCAGTACTGTGGCCATGAGTCCTTCAAAGAGGAGAATGACAATGAACTGGATGCCGTATTTCTTAAAAACACTGGCCTTTAGCTCGCCTCCAACCATGAAGCCAATGAAACCGAGGGCGAGTTCGGTGAGAGGGGTCAGTGAAGTCAGAAGATCGTTTTTCAGAACTCCTGTCAGGGAGTCTCCAAGGATAACTCCCACTACGATGAAGCCTACGACTTGGGGGATTCGCAGTTTCTCAAACAGCCTTCCTCCAGCAAAACCCACTAAGGTCGCCACTCCCAGCAGGAAAAGGACATTCATTTCTGCTTCATCTCCGTTTCAATCGTCTCATCTCCCGATCAAGGAGCCAACCCCATCCTTTTGGGGGACTTTGGTTTTCTATTGAGGAATCTAGTGATCATCAAGAAATATCTGGCCTATTGTCTATGTCTCTTTCTGCTCGAGATTCTTGATCCTTTCTGACAGGCTATCAATATCTTCTTTGGTGGCCACGGCCATTTTTTCCAACACCTTGCGCACCGTGTCTTCCACTTTTGTTTCCAGATCTTTTCTGGCCTGCTCAGACTTTTTCAATAGTTCATCGATTAGTTCCTTCCCCTCTTTCTCAGACATCTCACCTTTTTCTGTCAGCTCCCTGGCCAGTTCCTCTACCTTATCCTTGGTCACGGCCGCCAACCCTACTCCTGCTAGCATGGTTTTCTTAATAAGCTCAAACATGCTTCTTCTCCTTTCTATGGTTTGAACCTGACAAGAGTCAAGAGTAGACCTTACCCCTTAATTCCAGCGCTACTAATAGAACTATCCCGCACTTCTCCGTTTCATTGCAGCCACTTCTGCAGCCTTGATGAGAGGATATGCAGTTGGCGGTGCAGTAAGAAGCGGATGGGTTCCGATCTGGGCAGTCAGGATAGAAACTACAGTCATCCTGTTTTGAATGGCAAAGCCAATAAGGTTTATCAACTCCCCCGTGCTCGCTCCGCCGATAACTTCTCCACCAATTAGTATCCCCGACTCCCGGGAAACAATCAGTTTCACAAACTGTTTATGCGTACCTGGCAATGCGCCAGGATGCTTGTCAATTCCTTCAAAGCTGCCTGTAACGAAGTCGAACCCTCTCTCATTTGCCATGTTCTCGTTCACTCCTGCTGCGCCAAAAGCGGTTTCACCAATAGCAGTGGAAAATATGGCAATGGTGCCGCTAAATGTTTTGACAGCGGAGAGTTTGTACAGGTTCATACCTGCAACCCTCGCTTCCGCACAGGCCGAAGAAGCCAGCATTATCTCCCTTTGTTTTCTCGTAAGAAAGCTCCTCTTTTCAGCACAATCTCCTACAGCGAGGATGTCCGGGTTGCTCGTTCTCATGTACTCATCTACACTGATAAATCCCAGATCGTTGATCTTAATCCCCGCTTTCTCGGCAAGAGCTACATTAGGATGATAACCCACGGACAAAATTACCGCGTCCGCTTCTAGTTTTTCGCCATTCTCTAAGAGAACAGCAGTAACCTTTTTATCTCCCAGTATTTCCTTAATCCCAACACCCGTTCTGATATTTACGCCCCT
>WTAT01000217.1 GCA_013139415.1 Desulforhopalus sp. | reverse complement strand
GTAAAGCACTCAAAGGTCCTTTGTTGAGGTATTCATCACTGAGTCCGTATGAAGCAGCTACCTTTAATTCGTCTGTTGCGTGATTAAGTAAAAATAGCGCACATCCTTTGATATCCAGGGCAGTTTTAATTCCCTCAACCGTCATAAGGGCAACTTCTTCAGGTTCTTTTGAGTGAGAAATAGTATTTGCAACTTTTAGAAACGTTTCATAGTTCAGTTGTTCCCGCATGTTTTTCTCCTTTTAGAAAAAACCAATTAATATTAAATGCAGCGGCCCAACAATCATTGAATTTTCAAAATCCGCAAAAATCTTCGTTGATGAACTCGTAAAAACCTCAAACTAGAGATGGTTAAGTAAAAAAGCTTCACATTTGCAACAATACAAAAAGCCGAGCCCCCTCCACGTAAGGCAGATCGGCTTTCGTTATAGACCCGTGGCTTTCCGTCCCCTTTAACAGCGGGTTTGGCTTTATCTCTTATCGGATATGATTAATTTGGTTATGGGTATATGTTAAATTAGGTCGATTCGGAAATCAATGCTACAACGTAGTATCGCCGTTAAAAATATGGAAAGAATCTGTGCTTTCAGAGGAGGGTCACCCTATCTTCTAATCTAGGCCGTTTCAACAAAGATAGGATTTTTGACATTTCAGATTCATTATTTCGTTTTCAAATCAGTTGAAATTCGTTGAATGTTATTGAGGTGGTGTTTGTTCTCGAAATGTGTTCGGTAAAACAATTACAGCAGTCTCTAATTTGGTGTCACGTAAGCTAATTGATAATATTGCTTGTTCTAGGATCTTACTTTCTCGCAATCACCTACTGTAAAGGTTTCTACTGTATATACGTAATCAAAAAGTTATCTTAAAACCTAGCAACATAAAAAAGATTTCTTGGCCCTCTGAAAAGCAAGATTTTCCTGACAAGAAAAATTATATTCCAGTCCCAGATGGTTCCAGAGAATCAATATTCTGTGATTCAGGAAAGCGGCAGTCTTAGGGGTATGGCAACGATTCGTTCAAATATTGCAGTTACGAATGTTTTTACACCATTAACCTTTTGTAATTATACCTTTAATTAATCGCAATTACATACAGCTATTCTTTTCTTATCGAAATCTTAATACATTGCCCGCAGAACCCGAACGGGATAAAAATCGTAGAGGACCACGGCTGGCTTGCTTTTGTAAGGGCACTAGGAAGAAAAGTACAAATGCATAGATTATTGGTATAGTAACATTTTTATTTAGAAATCTCAAAATCACTGAACATACTGTATGGTACAATCCACACTGTCGTTTACCGTTGTAAGTTCAATTTTGATCTTCTTTTCTCTTTTCAATCTTAGCAACTCTTCAACCCCATCTTCTGGGGTCATTGCTTTCACAGCTGGATACTTTTGCGATACTTCAAAAAAGCATCTAAGCAGATAACTGCGCAATACGTCTTCTGCTGCCTGTTCTATAGATTTATTACCTTTTAACATTTGAATATCTCGAATTTTTTCCAAGTGACTACTAACGATTGATTTCAAGGTTCCCTGATAGGTACTATAGTCCGAAATGTTTGGCTACAAACTTTCCCCATGCACATAATCTAACAGGAAAAAAGCAAACGTCAAATAATCGTCAAAAGAGAGGTAGGGGGTCGGGAAAAAGAAAAAGCCAACCACTATGTAAGTGACTGGCTTCTTTACTGATAAAGGGGGGGGGGGGGGGGCAGTGGAAAGCTGAGCCGGTTGCACCTCCATAACGGCCGCAAGTCCGCATGGAATTTCAGGGGTAATATATGGAGGAAAAGGCGGCGCGGTCTACCGGCAGAGAAAGTGGTCGGAATAGTGCCGCAGCTCGGCAATGGACTCCTTGACGTCTTCCAGGGCCAGATGGCGGCTGACCTTGGTGAAGCTGTCGGCGATGTCCGGGGCCCAGCGTTTGGCGAGTTCCTTGAGGGTGCTGACATCAAGGTTGCGGTAATGAAAATAGCGCTCCAACTCCGGCATGAGGCGGGCAAGAAAACGCCTATCGTGGCCTATGGAGTTGCCGCAGAGCGGAGACATCCGCTGCGGAACCCATTGCCGCAGGAAGGCCAGGGTCTCTGCCTCCACATCCGCATAGGCATGGCTGCTTGAACGTACCCGTTCGATCAGACCGGAGCTGGTATGCTGTGGGTTGTATTCCACTCATCCATCCCGCCGAGCACTTCCTCTGACTGAAATACGACGAGATTTGGCCCTTCGGCCAAAATCTCCAGCTTCTGGTTGGTGATCACCGTGGCCACTTCAAGGATATGATCGGTAAAAGGGTCAAGCCCGGTCATTTCCATATCCAGCCAGATCAGATTTTCGTCCGAGATTGTCATGGGATAGGTCCTTGTGTTGGGCTTCAACCCCCATTTATAAACGGCTTTCTACCAGTAGGAGGCAAACTCTGGCTCTATCAGGCTCCTTAGGATATCACACCTGGCAACTACTCCTACCAGCTTACTATCCGCAGTAATAGGAAGACGAATGATGTTTTCCTCTTTCATGATAGTTATAATATCGCTGACAGGGGTATCTATATCAGCAGTCACAGCTTCTTTGGTCATTACATCCTCGGCGGTGATTTTTACCAACTCCTTGCCCTCCATCACAGCCTTTAACAGATCAAGTTCTGTAATAACTCCTATAACCTTTCCTTCCTCGTCTGTAACAGGCATCCCACTGTAGAGACCAGAAAGAAATTGTAGAGTCACATCCCTAGCCGAAGCATTCCTCTTTGCAGATATCACAGGTCTCATCATTATATCTGATGCTTTTAAGTCTTTCATA
>WTAT01000115.1 GCA_013139415.1 Desulforhopalus sp. | reverse complement strand
GCAGCAGTGGCAGAATGAAGTGGCTTGCAGTTGAAAAGTGGCATTAATGCGTCACCTGCAGCCCTTGATTTTTCGGCCATGCGATTGAGTACGGTGTGTGCACCGTTTTTTTTCATTTCGACAATTTCCCAACATTCAGGAGAGGCCGCGATGGTCTGCATCAGTCCCAGATGTTGTGCATGGCCTACTTTATATGCTTTAACATGGCCAAGAACAGGGTATCCTAATAGTGCCAGATCGCCAATGAGGTCGAGAACTTTATGCCTGATGAACTCATCATCATATCGCAAGCCATCTTCATTCAAAACTGATTTTCGGTTCCAGTGAATAGCTATGACATTTGCGAGTGAGCTGCCCAGCGCCAGCCCATTAGCCCACAACTCTTCAACCTGCTCGACATAACCAAAAGTTCTGGCTCGGGCGATTTCATCTCCAAAGCGATCTGCAGCCAAATCAAAGGTGAATTTTTGTTTTTTAATTAAGGTGTCGTCAAAGCAGATTTCTCCGGTCACCTTAAATCCATTGTATGGAGAAATAGTAAGGATTTTATCACCGTCAGCATAAGTGATAGGTTTTGTGATACGAAGTATCTTTCTTAAACCATTTTGCTTGGCTTTACCTGTTCTTTTCAGCAAATTGAAAAAGGGTCCGGCGCTACCATCCATGATTGGTATTTCAGTCGAATCCAGCTCGACATCAGCATTGTCGATACCAAATCCTTGTAAAGCCGCTAATAGATGTTCTGTGGTTGAAATCCTGAAATGTTCGTTGCCAAGTGTTGTCGCCAGTTGCGTATCAACAACTTTGTCCATATATGCCTGAATATGACTGCTATTCGGTACATCAGCACGGAAAAAACGAATTCCGTTATTAATCGGTGCAGGTTTTATTGAGAGGTTGACTGTTCTGCCTGAGTGCAATCCAACGCCACAACAACTCATCGAGTTTTGTAAAGTATATTGATATGGTTCTATGGGTAAAGTCATTATTATTCCCTGTTAAATTAGATTAAACTAATCTTGACAACGCAATTATTGTGCCGGTTTATCGACCCACCTTGTGTGTTTTGCAAATCGTATGATATCAGTATGTTAAGTCAGCACGTGATAAAAAAGCAAATCATATCATTGTGTTAAAAAAAACACGTTCCAAGGGAATGAAGATTTATTAACACAAAGGTCGGTAGTTTCGATACTTCTTTTGCAAGGAGGTCATTTCCTAAAACTTTTCAGGCTTTCCAGCAGAAAGAGGTCAAAAGATTGATCCATCTTGTGTTGTACCTGGAGGACATAAAGGGGGAAATTGAGATTAAAATTCTTTAGTTTAACAAAATCTTTTTCAGTTGTTACTAATCCTTCTGCTCCGCATTCAATAGCTTTTTTACAAAGATGTGAGATAAGGGCTTGATCGTAGGGAGAATGATCCTTTAACGCCTGAAAGGCTGCGAGTTGTATCCCGAGGCTGGCGAGAGACTTCTCGAACCTGGAAGGGTTGGCAATGCCACAAAACCCAAAAATTTTTTTTTGTGCAATTATTTCGGCTATCCTGCCATTTTTGCCGTTTTCACCGTTTTTAACGTTGGGCTCCAATAGTTTATATGAGTCCAAAGCGGATATAAATACCGGCCTGTCTGGAAAACGTTGTTGTAAAAGGTCGGAGAATTTTTTTGTTCTTTCCTGATTACTTTTATCTTGTCCAGTTAAAAGGAAGGCCTGACAACGGTTAAGGGCTGAAACCGGTTCCCGCAGTGGCCCTCCTGGAAAGACTCGGCTGTTTCCAGCAAGGGCTATACTATCAAAAAGTACAATATCCATATCTCTTTTTACAGTGAGATGCTGAAATCCGTCATCAAGAATGATTACATCCGTCTTGAAATGCTCAATCGAATGGCGACAGGGAAAGATGCGGCGTGTTCCGGTGAGCACTGGAACTCCCGGCAAAGACTTCGCGAGCATGTGGGGCTCATCGCCAGCAAGTACTGGGGAGAGAAAAATATTTTCACCGTCGGATACAATATTGACTGCTTTCTTGGCTTTTCCTCCGTACCCTCGACTGATAACTGCCGGATGATACCCATGTCTCGACAATAATTTTGCAACATGCTGGACGGTTGGTGTTTTTCCAGTCCCCCCCAAAACCAGATTGCCGATAGAAATGACCGGTACTGTCAGCGATTCTTGGCGAAATATTCCCGAGTGGTATAGCTTTTCTCTTGATTTCATAAGCGCACTATAGATAGGGCTAAAGGGACGACCGAAGAAAAAGAAAAGATCTATTGCTTTTGACATGGCGTTATACGAATAAATTGATTACTGAAGGGATTGTTTAAACTTTTAAATTTTGCAAAATAATTCGTAAAAGACTAATATCATGACTTCGTGGTATATGCTTGCTCTTTTCTAAGGGTTTTTTAACAAGATCGTAAGATAGAGAGATGTACTAATCAACAACTTTCAGGGGAGGAAGAGATGAAGTTTAATCTAAGTGGTAAACTGCTTACAAGTGCGGCTTGTGTTTTGTTAGCTCTGTCAGCTCCGGCATTCGGCGTTGCCGGCGACACGATCAAATTTGGTGTTGCAGGTCCGCACAGTGGGGACCTCGCGTCATACGGTTTGCCCACCGTCAATGCAGCAAAACTTGTTATTGACAAAGTGAATGCCAACGGCGGGATCAATGGTAAAATGGTGGAAATGCTGGTGGAAGACGATGTCTGCAAACCTGAAATATCTACAAATACCGCAACCAAGCTTGTTTCAGACGGAGTTGAAGTAGTCCTCGGACATATCTGTTCAGGTGCGACTATTGCTGCGATGCCTATCTACAAGGACTCGGGCATACTTGTCATGTCACCATCCGCAACAAGTGACGAATTAACCTTAAGCGGCGACTATCCGAACTTCTTTAGAACTATTGCTCCTAATGCTGCCCAGTCACCAGCAATGGTTGATTTTGCTATCAATAAACTTGGATTAAACAAAATCGCCATTATCCATGATAAAGGCGACTATGGCAAACCTCTTGCGGAAGGTGCCAAGAAGTATGTTGAAACCTCCGGAAAAGGAGAGGTTGTCCTTTTTGAAGGTATCACTCCCGGCGCCATGGATTATTCTGCAATCGTACAGAAAATTAAAAAATCAGGTGCTGATGTAGTTGTATTCGGTGGCTATCACCCAGAGGCTTCAAAAATTATTACCATCATGAAGAAAAAGCGTCTTAAGACTAAGTTTGTCTCTGATGATGGCGTAAAAGACGATACCTTTATCAAGGTTGCAGGAAAGGCTGCAGAGGGTGTCTATGCTGCTGGTCCACAAGACAATTCCACAAATCCTATGGCAGCCCAAGCTAAAGAAGAGCACAAAGCTGCATTTGCCAGTGATCCTGGTGCGTTCTTTGAGGGTGCCTATGCTGCAACCATTGTTATGTTGAATGCAATTGAAAAGGCTGATTCTACCAAGCTTGAAGATTTGAAAAAAGTGCTGCAAACCGAAAAAGTTGCCACTCCTATTGGAGAGATCAATTTTGATGAAAATGGTGATGCAATTGGCATCGGATTTTCAATGTATGTTGTAGACAGTGGTGCTTATGTCGTAGTCAAATAACATCTCTTTTTAAACCTTTTATATCTGAAGTAAACACGAGGTTCTCTTTTGTTTACTTCAGATATTTTTTTATGCAGTTATGGAATATTTTATAGAACTCCTTTTCAGTGGTTTGACCAGAGGGTCCATTTACGCGCTCATTGCTTTGGGCTACACAATGGTTTATGGAATTATAGGACTCATTAACTTTGCCCATGGCGAAATCTATATGATAGGGGCTTTTACTGCCTTTATCGTTGCCACGGTTCTTTCGATATATGGCTTTCCTCTACTTTCCATCGTTATTATTGCAGGGATAGCTGCGGTGGTTTGGGCGAGCTCCTATGGCTTTACCATAGAAAAAATTGCCTACAAACCACTGAGGCATGCACCTCGTCTGTCACCGCTTATCAGTGCGATCGGTATGTCGATCTTTCTGCAAAATTACGTTTTACTTGCCCAGACTTCCGATTTTCTGCCATTCCCAACGCTCATACCTGATTTTGAATTTATGGAACCTGTCGCCCATATTGTCGGGACCACAGATCTGGTTATCCTTATAACCACGGTTATTGTGATGCTGCTGCTTACCTTTGTTATAAAATTCACCAAAATAGGTAAAGCAATGCGAGCAACTGCTCAAGACAGGACGATGGCAACACTGGTCGGAATCAACGTCAATAACGTTATCTCCGCAACCTTTATCGTCGGCTCATCTCTTGCTGCGATTGGTGGCTTACTTATTGCTTCCCATATCGGTCAGATAAATTTTTATATAGGGTTTATTGCCGGTATCAAGGCATTCACCGCTGCTGTTCTTGGTGGAATCGGCTCGATCCCTGGTGCTGTTCTTGGCAGCCTTGTCCTCGGCCTCACTGAAAGCTTTGCAACCGGATATGTTTCGAGTGACTATGAAGATGTTTTCGCCTTCTCACTGCTTGTCATGATCCTCATATTCAAACCATCAGGTCTTCTTGGCAAGGCAACCAACCAGAAAGTGTAATTTGTTAGCTATGTTTTCATTAAAAGATTTAAAAAAAGGTTTTCTAACTTCAATCTGGTTCGTTTTTTTAACCTTTCCCATCATGGTTATAAAAGTCGATCCTATTGAAAGAATAGTTGTATGGCGTTGGCATAATGCGCTGTATATGGCAGTTGGAACTTTTTGTGTATATTTACTGATTAAATATTTGCAACATAGAAAAGAAAACCAAACCAGCCACAATGACAACAAAGAACAGACCAGCTCATTAATATACAGAACTCTTGAAAACCCTGTTCAACGTAATATCGTTATCGGGATTATCGCAGCGCTAGCCGTACTTTTCCCACATTTTTTTTCAATCTACCAGACAAATGTGATGACCACCGCCCTGATGTATGTTGTCTTAGGGCTCGGGTTGAATATTGTCGTTGGACTTGCCGGCCTTCTTGACCTTGGTTTTGTCGCTTTTTATGCAGTTGGTGCCTATACCTACGCTCTTTTAAATCTTCACTTCGGCCTCGGCTTCTGGACAGTTCTACCAATAGGAGGCTTGATGGCAGCCACGTTCGGCATCCTTCTCGGTTTTCCGGTGCTTAGGCTCCGTGGTGATTATCTGGCAATCGTAACCTTGGGTTTTGGGGAAATCATCCGTCTAGTGTTGGAGAATTGGGGTGAGTTTTCTAAAGGCCCAAGCGGTATCTCCAATATTTCGCGTCCTGGTTTCTTTGGGATGGAGTTCGGCCTTGAGCAATCCATACACTATACCTACTATTTGATGGTCCTTTTTGTGATCGTGACAATATTTGTGGTTAACAGGCTCCAGGATTCGAGACTTGGAAGAGCATGGATTGCTCTTCGAGAAGACGAAATTGCCTGCCAGGCAATGGGCATTGATAAACGTAAAACAAAACTTGTGGCTTTTTCTCTCGGCGCTTTCTGGGCCGGTATTGTCGGCGTCATGTTTGCAGCGAAAACCACCTTTATTAATCCCGCGAGTTTTACCTTTCTCGAATCGGCAATCATTCTTTCCATCGTCGTACTTGGCGGAATGGGCTCTATCATCGGAGTAATCTTCGGCGCACTCATTCTTATCCTGATGCCGGAATATTTACGTGCCTTGTCGGAATATCGCATGCTGGCTTTCGGTGGGATTCTCGTCTGTATGATGATTTTCAGACCTCAGGGATTAATTTCAAATATTCGTCGCATATATAAATTTGAGAAAAAAACGTATCCAGCTGAAAAAATCTGACTATTCTCAGAACACTCTTCTGAAGTGGAAGTTCGTTCACGAAATGATTTTCGTATAAAAAACAAGACAATTATTTCTAAGTCACTAATTGAATTATCGCCTAAATGATGAAACAACCGATTCTTAATGTAACTGGTCTGACCATGGATTTCGGAGGAATTCGAGCGCTGGATTCACTTGATCTTGATGTGAGTAGTGGTGAAATCGTCGCGCTCATCGGACCAAATGGTGCTGGAAAAACAACATTTTTCAACTGTATAACTGGTATATATACGCCAACTGGCGGGGATGTCTTTCTTACCCCACCAAACAGTTCAAAATATATTTCTCTTAAAGGCTTGAAGCCCAATAAGGTAACAGAAAAAGGTCTTGCTCGAACCTTTCAAAATATCCGACTTTTTCCCAAGATGACAGTCCTCGAAAATGTGATGATTGGTCGACATTGCCGAACCAAGGCATTTATTCTAGGAGCCATCCTTAGAACTGCGGCTACCCGCAAAGAGGAAAAGGAAATACTTGCGAGCAGTTATGGTATTTTAGAAAAATTGGGGCTTGCTGAATTTGCAAATGAATTTGCTAATAATCTGCCCTACGGCGCACAGAGACGACTTGAGATCGCCCGTGCTCTTGCCACCGAGCCCTTGCTCCTCCTGCTTGATGAACCGGCTGCCGGCATGAACCCTCAGGAAACCATAGAACTTGATCGCTTGATTAAAGACATTTCAGAAGAAGGCCAGGCAATACTTCTTATTGAACATGATATGCAACTTGTCATGAGCTTGTCCGATCGTATTTTTGTTATGGATTACGGCAAGAAGATAGCGCAGGGTACCCACGCCGAAATTCGTGAAAACCCTGCGGTTATTAAGGCTTACCTGGGTGAGGAAGTTGATGCTTAAGCTTAAGAACGTGCAATCCGGGTATGGCAATAAACTCGCTATAAAAGACGTTTCCCTTGAAATCAATGAAGGGGAGATCATCACCCTTATCGGGGCTAATGGTGCCGGCAAGAGTACCACTCTTATGACAATTTGCAGTGTTGTCGCCTGTAAAGCTGGTGAAATAATTTTTGAGGATAAAGAAATCCATAAAATGAGTCCTGATGCCATTGTCAAGTTGGGCATTTGTCAGGTACCTGAAGGTCGACATATCTTTCCACAACTGACCGTTAAAGAAAACCTCGATATGGGTGCTTTTCTCAGAAACGATAAAGAGGAGATTAAAAAAGACATGGACTATGTCTACTCTCTCTTTCCGATTCTTGCAGAAAGAAGACATCAGGATGGTGGGAATCTCAGTGGAGGTGAGCAGCAGATGCTTGCCATGTCGAGAGCTCTTATGGCCAGACCAAAGCTCTTGTTGCTTGATGAGCCTTCGATGGGGCTCGCTCCCCTCGTTATCAAGCAGATATTTGAGATAATCAAGCAGATAAATAAAGAGAGCAACACCACCATTTTTCTGGTTGAGCAGAACGCAAACCAGGCTTTGCATATTGCCGATAGAGGCTATGTTATGGAAAATGGAAGAATTACCCTGTCCGGACCGGCTCAGGAATTGCTCGCTAACACGGATATCCAGAAAGCATACCTGGGCATTTAAATATTTATTGGCTGTTTTCCAAACAGAGTACATGGGATGCAGCTTTATTGGCAATTGAAAGAAATGAAAAATATAAAAGTTGGTGTTATTGGTGTTGGTTATCTCGGCCGATTTCATGCACATAAATATGCTGCGCTCGAAGGGGTTGATCTGGTCGGTGTTGCTGATGTAGACAGTCGACAGTGTCAACAGGTAGCTGAAGAATGTACTTGTCAAAGTTATACTGATTACCGGGAACTGTTGCCCCTTGTTGATGCTCTGTCTATTGCTGTCCCGACACCATATCACCATAAGGTGGCCGATGAATGCCTCGAATTGGGAATAGATGTATTATTGGAAAAACCGATGACCGTGACCCTTGAGGAAGCGGACGACTTAATCGAGAAAGCTGAGAAAAAACAACTCATTTTGCAGGTTGGCCATCTCGAACGATTTAATCCGGCGGTTCAGGCCATGGAGCCCTTCCTTACGACACCGGTTTTTATAGAGAGCAACAGGATTGCCACTTTTAAGAGCAGAGGAACGGATGTCGATGTTGTACTGGATTTGATGATCCATGATATCGATATTATATTGAATATAATTCAATCGCCTATCAAAACAATACATACCGTGGGAGCCCCCGTCGCCACAGCCAGCACCGACATTGCCAACGCACGGATGATTTTTGAAAACGGAGCAACTGCTAATGTAACTGTCAGCAGGATTTCCCGGACAAATATGCGGCAAATGCGTATTTTCCAACCAGGCTCCTATATCAATGTTGATTTTGGCAATAAGAAGGTAATGACGATACAGCTCTCGGAGGAACTTCGGGACAGTGGAATGCCCAAGCAGGTTGTGGAACTGCGTACCTTTGCCGACGGCGATGCTTTATTGAGCGAAATTACATCTTTTGTACAACACGTCCGGCAAAGGACCAAGCCAGCGGTTTCCGGAATCGAGGGACGTCGTGCTTTAGCTGTAGCCTTACAGGTAATGGATCAGATTAAAGAGCATCAGAAACTCGACCTCTTTCAGAATTTTCTCCATTCCCAAAAGCCATGAAACGTAAAATTATGATTGTCACCGGAGAGGCTTCCGGTGATCTTCATGGCGCCAATCTTGTCAGATCCTTACAATCGAAAGAGCCCGACTTGCAGTTTTGTGGTATGGGTGGCCCAGAGCTGGTAGCTTGCGGAGTCGAAATACTCTATGATGCTGCAAAAGTTTCGGTTGTCGGTTTTTTTGAAGTTTTTTCCCATCTCAAGGATATCTGGCTCGCCCAACGGGCCTTGAGACACCGATTAGCAACAGACCCTCCTGATCTTCTTCTTCTGATTGATCTGCCTGATTTTAATTTGATACTGGCAAAAAAAGCGAAAAAGCTTGGCATTCCAGTGTACTATTATATCAGCCCTCAATTATGGGCCTGGCGTTCTGGACGAGTCAAAACGATGAAAGCCAGAGTGGATAAGATCGGCGTCATCCTTCCATTTGAGGAAGATTTCTTTCGTCAGCGTGGAGTTGAGGCCCAATATGTAGGCCATCCTTTGTTAGATACGGTAGAGACCAGTGCAACTAGAGAACAATTTTGTAAGTTGCATGATATTTCCTGTAGCACTCGATGCATCGGCCTGTTTCCCGGCAGCAGGAAACGCGAAGTGTCCTCACTCTTGCCCATTTTTCTGTCAGCTGCAGAAACTTTGCAGAAGAACTCTCCTCAAAAAAACGTTTTTTTTATTCCAAGAGCCTCGACGATAGGCGATCAGGAATTTGATGCAGCCGGACTTCGCAGGTATCAGCAGCATCTCGATATACGTATTATCGAAGAAGATCGATATAACATGATGGCAGCATGCGATGCTGTTGTAACCGCATCGGGAACTGTTACCCTGGAACTTGCTATACTCGAAGTTCCAATGATTGTGGTCTATAAACTTGCACCGCTAACTTACCAATTGGGAAAACGGCTTGTTAAGATTGACTTCTTTTCACTTGTGAACCTCATTGCCGGGTATGCTGCTGTACCAGAACTCCTGCAGCATGAAGTAACCGCTGAAAAAATTGCTGCAGAATTGGCGGCAATAACAACATTGCCCGCCAGAAAGCGAATAATGAAACAAGCACTCAAGGAAGTAAGAGACAAACTCGGCGAGAGTGGTGCATCGGACAAGGCAGCAACAGCAGCCTTGCAGATGTTGGAATCAAGCTATGACTGAGGATAACTATAATGAAACCGATCCTATTACCTTAGAAATAGATGGGATTCTAGATCTTCACCCTTTTTCTCCCAAAGACCTGAAAACGCTTATTCCGGATTATTTGGAAGAGTGCCAAAAAAAAGGAATAGTTGAGATAAAGATTATCCATGGCAAGGGGATAGGTAACATACGACGTTCTGTACATGCGCTGCTGAACCGTAGTCCCCTGGTCGCTGATTTCCGACAGGCCGATTTGCACTCCGGAAGTTGGGGGGCGACGATAGTGACCTTAAAAAAATAATGAGAACTTTAGTGCCTTACTCCTGAAAACCTATCACTCTTTTTAGTACCCCCTTGAGGGGTGTAAAAAACAAGAAATCTGGATAGTGGATTAAAATTAGGAACTTAAAGTAACCTCCAAGGCACTTATCCCGGCTTATTTTCCCGTTTACCGGGGTTAAAGGTTCTTTAATACAGTAATTACTTACCAAAATTACAGACTGGGTATTGACATACTTTACAATTCCTGCATAAACCTCCATGGCCCAGTTCGGCAAATTCCTTTCGACCTATTTTTTGGCCGATTAATATTTTTGGCAGTACCAGATCAAAGACCGTGATCTTATGGTACATCCCGCAGGCCGGGAGACCAAGAACAGGAACCTTACCTATCATACCACTGAGAAACATTGCCCCTGGCAACACTGGTGTCCCGTAAACAACATCTGTTGCGCCGGTTTCCAGTATCCCCTCGCGGGTGACATCGTCGGGATCGACTGACATTCCTCCGCTCGTCACAACGAGTTCAGCACCTTGGTTAATGCAATAACTGATCTCACGCGCAATAACGGACTTATCGTCCGGGGCACGCCTTACCAATAGAATCTCCGAGCCCAGGGTTTTGGCTTTTGCCCGCAGTACCTCTTCAAAACGATCCTCTATACGGCCATAAAAGACCTCATTGCCTGTTATCACCAGTCCGATTTTAACCTTTTTCAAGGCCAGGACTTCAACAACAGGTGTCGATGATAGAGCAATTTTTTCGGCTTGTGCTATTAAATCCCGGGAGCCGACCAAAGGGATAAGGCGGGTTGCGGCCACGGTCTCGCCTTTTTCCACCGGGGTGTTGTCATGGAGCGTGGAACACATAACCTCGCCAAGCATATTGAACCGATAAAGAGATTCTTTGTTTATCCGCAGTAGCCCAGCAAGCCCAGCTTTTAGAGCGATTTTCCCTTCTTCGGGATTATTCAGAAACTCCACGCCCCGCCCGGCAAGGCACTGTGCGAGGATGGAAGCAGCATCGTTTTCATGAATTTCAGATGCTGTGAGCGAAATGACGTAGATATTATCCTTTCCCAGTCGTTTAAGATGCTCGATGTCTCCCGGTCGGATGACATGACCCTTTTGGAAGGCCACACCTTTTTTGACATCTTTTACAATCTCCGTAATATCGTGGGGGAGAACCATTCCAACAGAATCTTCAACGGCAACCGATTTCAACATACAATAAGACCTTAATAATTCAGTTCAGATTAAAGACAACCGTCAACCTGGTCTGGGGGGAGCAGGCTTTTAACATCGTAAATAACTGATTTATCCTTACATAGACTTCGTAATTGTGTGATACTCATCTCAGCAAATTCTTGGTGAGCAACAGCTAAGACGATACCACCATAAGTACCTTCCTGCAGATCTTCTACTGGTCTTATTGCGTATTCTCGAAAGGCTTCATCAGAATTCACCCATGGATCGTATACATCAACGGCAATACCGTACTCGGAAAATTCGTCTATGATATCAGTAACCCTGGTGTTTCTCAGATCGGGACAATTCTCCTTAAAGGTAAGGCCCATGACCAGAATTCGACTGTTGGCAGTATCAATGCCTTTTTTGACCATTTTTTTAATAACCGTTGAAGCAATATAGTGCCCCATATGATCATTTAACCGTCTGCCGGCGAGGATCATCTTGGGGTGATATCCAACTTCCTGAGCCTTGTGGGTCAGATAGTAGGGATCAACCCCAATACAATGACCTCCAACAAGGCCGGGTTGAAAGGGGAGAAAGTTCCATTTGGTTCCTGCTGCAGCAAGAACCTCACGTGTGTTAATGTCAAGTTTATCAAAGATCAGGGCCAGCTCGTTGATCAGGGCTATGTTGACGTCCCTTTGGGTATTTTCTATGACCTTTGCTGCTTCCGCCACCTTAATAGAGCTTGCCAGAAATGTTCCTGCAGTAATAATAGATTTATAGAGTTCGTCGACAAAGAGGGCGGTTTCCGGAGTAGAACCCGAGGTTATTTTCACGATTGTCGGCAATCGGTGAAGCTGGTCCCCAGGGTTAATCCTTTCCGGACTGTATCCGCAGAAGAAATCCTGATTATATTTTAGTCCCGAACCTTTTTCCAACAGCGGTACACAGATTTCTTCTGTAGCGCCGGGGTAAACCGTCGATTCATAAACTACCACATCACCTTTTTTCAAAGCCCTGGCAACCGTGCGGGATGCGCCCTCAAGTGGCTTGAAATCGGGTCTCTTTGCTGCATCAATAGGTGTTGGAACGGCGACGATAAACACATTACAGTCAGTAATTGTATTTATGTCGGTGGTAAATTTAAGTTGTTCTACCTCTTTGAGCTCAGCATCGGGAACCTCAAGGGTTGAGTCAGTACCGCTATCGAGTTCATTTATCCTATTGATGTTGAGATCAAAGCCGATTGTCGGATATATCTTTCCAAATTCTACGGCCAGAGGCAAACCGACATATCCCAACCCGATAATACAGAGTTTAACATTTGATAGTTCGTTCATTTCAGAAAAGAGCCTCCTTAACCCTGGTTCCCATAATAGGTAAGTCCCTGGGTGTCGGTTTCAAGCACGGAAACTGAGTAGAGGGAATGTCGATCATCTGACAGGAGTGAACTAACTTCGTCGAATATAAATATTGCAATATGCTCAGACGAAGGGTTTATCTCCTGGAAATAGGGGAGGGTATTTAAGTCATTATGATCAAGCTTATCTATTACTTCTTTAACTATTTTTTTCAGGACCTTGAAATCGATTCCCATGCCACACCGATCAAGTTCTGTTGCGCGAACCATTACTTTAACCTTCCAGTTATGTCCATGGGGCTTTTCACAGTCTCCCGGATAGTCCCTCAGGTGATGCGCTCCGGCAAAATGTGTATCAATGAATATATCAAACATATTTATCTCCTTTTAATATGTTTCGCATAGCTATATAAACTATGTTGGCAACAAACCAACTTCCCGGCAAACTTAATACTTTCCAGGCTATTTATCACCTACTATTTGTC
>WTAT01000256.1 GCA_013139415.1 Desulforhopalus sp. | reverse complement strand
GGCAACACGCGTTGGATCAGCAAAAAACAACGTTTTCGTTTTTTAGCATTGGTGTTGCCTGAGGCAATAAAGAGCCAGACAAAAATGAAGGAGACCAGAATATCAAATCCGTATCTGAAGAGTAGGGCGTCCATGGCAGAGTAAGTGATAAAATAAGATTAAATGAGACGCCTGATTTTAACCGACTATTAAAAAATATTAACTGCTTTACTGTCTTTTACTGTAATCAGGAAAATAAACGCCATTAAAAACGCCATTATAAACGCCATTAATTCTCTGTAACCATGTTGGTTTCCAAAATTTGGTTTACATTCCCAGCTATTGTTATAAATTCTCATGATTCACATGGATTACCATGAGCCATGGATAACTTAATCTGTTGTTTATTTACCACAAACACCCCTCAAGGGGGTATTGAACTGAATGACAGGATTTCAGGAGCACTCAGTTCAGTGCCCCCTCGGAGTCTATCGCTTACCTGAGGGGTAAGGCACTAAACTCGAAGCGAATTGGATTGAGCAGTTGAATGAACTGACTACTAATGAAAGTCGTGATAGTCTTTTTGATGGTGAATTGATCTGTTTTCAGCACCAAAAAGGGTACCGCTTTTCCATTGATGCTGTTCTTGTTGCCCATTTTGTCGATGTCAAACAGGGTGACCGCATCCTGGATCTCGGAACCGGATCTGGTGTCATAAGTATGATTTTGATGTATCGGTGGCGGGGCAGGGTTCGGGAAGTTTCTGGAATTGAAATGCAGCGGAGCCTTGCCGAACTTGCCATGAAAAATTTTCAAGCCAACGGCCTTGAACATCTTGGCAGCATTATCCAAGGTGATATTAAGGAAATTGAGACACAAATCAAGCCGGAATCATACGACAAGATTGTCTGTAATCCTCCCTTTTATACACCGGCCTCCGGACGGGCAAACAAAAATCCGGAAGCCCAGATGGCACGACATCAGATACTGGCAACTTTAGAGGATTTTTTGAGAGCCGCCGCTTTTGCTGTCAAAAATGGAGGAGTTGCGTCTTTTGTTTACCCGGCTGAACAAATCTGCCAGTTTATTTCTTTGGCCGGGAAATTTCGACTTGAGGTTAAAAAAATTCAGTTCGTTTACAGTTATCCCCACAAAACAGCTACATCTCGTCTGGTTCTCATCCAATGTTTAAAAAATGGAGGAACAGGGACTGAGATTTTGCCGCCTTTTTACGTATATTCAGAAAAAAATGGTTTGTTCTCTTCGGAAATGATGGATTTTTATAAAAAGAACAAAGAATTGTTGACAGATTAACTATGCCTGAGTCCACAGAACTTTGGCCTTTTCATAGTATTGTTTAACAGTGGAAGTGATGATCAGATTTTCCCTAATCAGATTTTCCCTAATCAGATTTTCCCTATTATGTCGTTAACCTGACACCATCAAATAAATTTGGAAGAATTTTCAATTTTTAATACATGAATCTATCCCTTATAATTCTTTGGTGTACACATTGCCAGATGTGCAGATGGACAGAGAGCCACAGACACAACGGATGTTTGCTGTAACGACAACAACATCCTTTTTGGGAATCTGCCGGAAATTTACCGCCAGGTCGATTTGTATTGCTTCATTGCTGTTTGTTTTGTGCGATCTCTGATATCTTAGTAAAATGATTAGGATGTGTCGGCGGCTGGACTTGGTGGGGCAGGGTGCTGCAGGTTTGTCGGAATCGAAGTGCGGCAGAGACTGAGGTCCTACGCCCTTTTATCTGTGGCGAATTGAATATAAGGTTTTGATTTGCTAAAGAAATGCAGGTTTTTTTACAGAAAAACGAAGAAATACCGTCAAAATGCTATTACTAATGTTTTCTTATATCTATGCTTGCTAAAATAACAAGTTGTTCGGTCCTCGGCATTGACGGTTGGTTGATACAGGTTGAAGTCGACGTCGCAAATGGTCTGCCGATGTTTTCCACGGTTGGGCTTCCCGACAGTACCGTAAGAGAGAGCAAAGACAGGGTAAAGGCTGCCATTAAAAATTGTGGTTACAAGTTCCCCGCCAAAAAGATCACAGTAAACCTGGCCCCTGCTGATATACGTAAAGAAGGGGCTGGCTTTGATCTTCCTATTGCAATCGGAATTCTTGAGGCCACAGAAATTTTCCAACGTAAAAGAGAAGGGCAATACTGTATCGTCGGCGAGCTTTCTTTAGACGGTGGAGTGCATAAGGTTAACGGCCTCCTGCCGATGATCCTGGCGGCCAAGACGCACGCCCTCAATGGCATAATTATTCCCAAAGAAAATAGTGATGAGGCACAGATAGTTCCTGACGGAATCGATATAATTCCCGTTTCATCGCTGCAGCAGGCTGTTGAATTCCTGGCAGGTCTGGATGTGGCGGAACCAATGAGAGCTACAGCATTGCATGAAATGTCACATAGTGCAGCAAATAGTATCGATTTCTCCGATATTAAAGGACAACAGCACGTTAAAAGAGCGCTGGAAATTGCTGCCTCGGGTGGACATAACATTCTTTTGACAGGGCCTCCAGGCTCTGGAAAAACCATGCTTGCCAGACGTTTCCCAACGATTCTTCCGGAAATGACCCTCAACGAAGTACTGGAAACAACAAAAATATACAGTGTGGCGGGAAAAGTTTCGGAAAAAAAACTCCTTTTGACCACACGACCCTTTCGTGCGCCCCATCACACAATTTCAGATGCAGGGCTCATAGGAGGAGGGAGTATTCCTCAGCCTGGTGAGGTCTCTCTGGCTCATAACGGTGTTCTTTTTCTAGATGAGTTGCCGGAATTTAAAAAACACGTTCTCGAAGTCTTAAGACAACCAATCGAGGATGGAGAAGTAACTATTGCCCGCGCTAACATGACCCTGACCTTTCCTGCCCGTTTTACTCTTATTACCGCAATGAATCCGTGTCCCTGCGGATTTTATGGTGACAGCCGCAATCGGTGTGACTGCACCGATACGGAAATAAAACGCTACACAGGGAAAATTTCAGGACCTCTGCTGGATAGAATCGATCTGCACCTTGAGGTCGCAGCACTCAATTATAAAGAAATGAGCGATAAAGCCCATGGAGAAAAATCGAAAGATATTAAGGAACGTGTAGATCGGGCCAGGGTAATCCAGGGGACAAGGTTTGCACAGGACCCCAGGGTATATTGTAACAGTCAGATGAATAGTAAATTAGTTGAAAAATATTGCCTGCTCGATCCAAAATCATCGGCTCTTCTTGAGAAAAGTGTGAGCCGATTGGGCCTTTCGGCCAGGGCATATCATCGAATTCTCAAGATGGCAAGAACGATTGCGGATATGGGTAATTCTCAGCCTGTTCAGCAGGCACATGTGGCAGAGGCGGTTCAATTCTGTAGAGCAACACACCAATTTTGAAATTAGTGCTTGTTTTGTTTACCAGGTATTAAACAGGAAGTCTCATCGTTAAAAGCAACACCTATGCCGCGCTTCTTACCATACTATTGATTGTTATTTATCCATGGGGTTCTGGAATACAGGATGGTAAATCTAGAGATATGGCCAGGTTTGTTCCAGACAGTGCGTTGGCTTATTTTGAACAACACCACGGTTCACTGGCTTTGAAGGAATTCAGGGAATCACCGTTGGGAAAAAAATGGCCTCATGAGTCAACAGCAGACTTGACCCCTTCACTGATTATTCTAGTTGTTTGGTTCTTTGTAACAATTTATCATGTAGTTGGCAAAGGAGTAAAATTTTCTGACTCCATTAACATATTCGAAACATTTGGTGCCTTTGGTTTTGTTCAACCAATATTAATTTATTTTGCAGCAATCAGCCTCATTATCTTTTGGAAGGAAGCTAATTCTTTCAATCGTTAGACGAGGAAACAAATGATCTAAAAAAAGAAGCTTTTTAATCGTCTCATTACTTATTCCTCAATCCAAACCCCAACTATAAGTCACGTTGACATAGACACTAAGTGACGCAGTGAGTTGGGAAACCATTTTCCTCTATTAAGCCTATTCTGTATATGTTTTTATATTCAGTGGGATTGAGAGGCTTTTTCATTTTTTCATATTGTGTTTTGTTACAGAAAAGACAGGCCGCAACAATAACTGCGACCAAATTGTTTTTTGAATGCGGCAAGACGTTGTTTTTTGAATTTACTGGACATGAATGGACTCCGTAAGGGTTACGGAAGCCAGTTCAGATTGTATGCCATAAACGGGAACCAGCCCGTTTCGGTACTGGCCAC